>CAWVSQ010000063.1:0-4790 GCA_963933005.1 uncultured euryarchaeote | reverse complement strand
TATCGCTGCAACTCGTTTTTGAGGGAATAATAGAAGAGAATAAGATGAAAAAGAGGTACCAAAAGGTTTATTGAGGGATATAAAGTGATTTGTTGTCACGGAGACTAAGGCTAGACATGAAACTCGCTCTAATTGGATTTGGACAGGCTGGAGGAAAGATAGTTGATAAATTCCTTTTGTACGATAAGCAGACTAAAAGCAACATTGTAAGAGAAGCTGTTGCGATAAATACTGCTAAAGCTGATTTGATGGGTTTGACTCATGTTGCAGGGGATAAGAGAATATTAATTGGACAGGATCGAGTGAAGGGACATGGTGTGGGTGCTGACAATGCACTGGGTGCAGAGATTGCAGAAGAAGAATTGGATATCATGCAAAACATTATTGACCAGATACCAACTCATGAGGTGGATGCATTCCTTATTGTTGCGGCATTAGGGGGAGGTACGGGGTCGGGGGGAGGACCAATATTAGCCAGACATTTGAAAAAGATATACACGAAAGAACCAATCTATGGTTTAGGCATAATTCCATCGCTAGAGGAAGGAGGAATATATACACTGAATGCTGCAAAATCATTTCAAGCATTTGTTAGAGAAACCGATAATTTACTTGCATTCGACAATGACGCGTGGAGAATGGGTGGAGAATCTGTTGAGGGAAGTTATGACGCAATAAATGAAGAAATAGTGAGAAGATTCGGTGTGTTATTCGGGGCGGGAGAAATTCAAGAAGACAATGACATTGCAGAATCGGTTGTTGACGCGTCGGAAATTATCAATACGCTTGCAGGAGGGGGTGTTACTACAGTGGGGTATGCTGCAGAATCAATTCCAGTTCAAACCAAACGTGGAGGGATATTGGCACGGATGCCAGGGGGAAAGAAAAAAGAAGAATTCCAAGATAGTGCGAATAATACAAATAGGATCACAAGTTTGATCCGAAAGGCAACATTGGGGAGATTGACTCTTCCATGTGAAATCAAAGGTGCAGAAAGGGCACTTGTTGTTGTATCTGGGCCACCAAACTATCTCAATCGGAAGGGAATAGAAAAGGGTAGAAGGTGGATAGAAGAAGTAACAGGCAGTATGGAAGTTAGAGGGGGAGACTATCCAATACTGAATGAAGATAAGGTGGGGGCTGCAGTTATGCTTTCAGGAGTTGTCAACATCCCTAGGATAAAGAATTTACAACGAGTTGCAATTGAAGCCCAAGAAAATATGGCAGAAATTAGATCTCAGAGTGAAGAAAGATTAAGGGAATTGATTGAGGAGGGGACAGATGAGCTGGAACCATTATTCTAGTCTAATTCCAATAGTAATTGGGATTGTTTTGATAGGAGGGATAGTTGGTGCAACATCCATGGGACAAGGAGGGATTAGTCAGGCAGAAATTGGAAGTGATGTAACGGTAGAGACGATGGTAACGGAACTATATATAACAGATACAGGATCCATAGATGTGTGGACATTGAGGGGAGAATCTCTACTCGAGCGCGTAACCTGGACTGTGACAGAAATTAATGCAGCCGATCGGCCCATTGAAGGCTCCAAAAAAGTTTATGCTGGGAAAGTTTTTGAGCAAGGGGTTAGTTTGGATGACTCTATCGTGAAGATAAAAGTAGAAGTCTCAGGGACAGTTCCAGAAGTATCAGACTGGCAATATGAACCGGAACATAAAGTTTTGATAATGGAGTTATCCCAAGTTCGATTGGGGGGCACAAGTGAGGTAATTGGGGCCATAGAAGTTTTACCATATAATTTGGAGAGTAAAGCTGCAAGGGAGAGTATAGACAAAGCTAATGCTGTCGTGAATGGGGTGGACGATGGAGAGGCTAAACAAAAAATTGAAAATGCCATTTCAGCATACAATGCAGGGAACTTTGCCAATGCGAGGGATTTGGCGGGGCAGGCAGAAGAAAATGCCATTGAAACAGAGGATAATAGAGAAAGAAAGGGATTAATATTGAAGATAGTTGGTTTTGTGATCGCAGTGGCACTTATTGGTGGAATGATAGTGTGGCATCAATCTACACGTCACAAAAGTAGACTTTAATGCGAGTTGTAATACCGTTTGCTCCGCACGATCCGAAAACTAGATTATCAGAAATTCTGACGTCAGATGAGCGTTATGAGTTTGCAAAAGTGATGTTAGAAGATGTTACTACAGCAGTGAAAAGTGCAGGAATAATTCCGGAGATACTATCCACGGAAAACATAGAAAGTCAATGTAAGGTTATAGTAGACGACAGGCCGTTATCTGTTGCGGTCAATAGTGTATTGGAAAACTCTAAAATGCCCATAGCAATTGTGATGAGTGATTTGGCTATTGCAACTGCAGAATCTATAAGAAAATTGATAGAATCGAAGGGTGAAATTTCAATAGTACCAGGAAATCTAGGTGGAACTAACGCTTTTGTGACACACAAAGAAGATTTTAGAGTGGATTATCATGGTACCTCATATCTTGATCATGTAAAAATAGCAGAAGATATTGGAGCAAGTGTTACCGAGATTGATTCGTTTAGGCTTGCAACAGACATTGATGTTAAAGAAGATTTGGTGGAAATATTGATCCATGGGAAGGGAAAATCTCGGGATTGGTTAATAGAAAATGGATTCTATATAGAAGTACAGGGTCAAAATCGAGTTGAAATATATAGGAGAGAGGAAGGATGAAGATAGGAGATGAAAAGTATGGGATTGAAATTGAAGTTAAACAAAGAGAAGTGAGAGAACTACTTTCAGTTACTCCAGAAGATGTGGAGACCAATTCGGTGTTAACTTATGCTAAAAATGTATTCATACCATTGACAACAGCTTGTAAATATGCATGCACCTATTGTACTTATTTTGATCCCCCAGGGAAGGCATCACTTTTATCACCGACCGAAGTGAAGGGGATTGTCAAAAAGGGGATTAAACTAGGGTGTACAGAAGCACTATTTACTTTTGGAGATGATCCAGATGATAGGTACGTAGAGATTTATAGGAAATTGAATGAGTGGGGTCATGAATCAATACATACATACCTTGAAGAAATGTGTGAAATGTGTCTCAAAGAGGGAATACTTCCACACTCCAATCCAGGGGATCAAACGAGAGAACAGATGGAAAAAGTTGCTAGAGTAAATGCGAGTATGGGGGTTATGTTGGAAACCGTGGCAGAGGTCAAAGCTCATGCAGGGATAAGGAAAAAAAATCCAGGGCAGAGGCTCAATACACTGAGAATTGCTGGGGAGCTTAAAGTTCCATTTACAACAGGGATATTAGTAGGAATTGGAGAAACTGAAGAGGACAGGGCGAAAAGTCTCCTTGCTATCCGAGAGATGAATGAAAGGTATGGCCATATACAAGAAGTGATCATCCAACCTGTAGTTGAAAATATTCGATGGAGGGGAGGAACCCCCTCATTAGATTCTATGCGGAGAGCAGTGAGCATGGCCCGGTATTGTTTGCCTCCAGAAGTATCAGTGCAAGTCCCACCGAATCTAGCTTCGATTAGAAATTTTTTAGATTGTGGAATTGATGATTTGGGGGGGATTTCTCCAGTCACAATCGACCACATAAATCCAGATTATGCATGGCCCGCCCTTCAAGAATTGAATTTAATTGCCACGGAGATGGGGGTGTCTCTTAAAGAGAGACTACCTATATACGATCGTTTTGTAAAAGAAGAGGGATGGATATCAAGTGAAATTAAGCAAGCCATAGAAGCAAAAAATGTACCAGGAGAAAGGTATCGAAAGATACTCACCGGTGTGTAAAAATTAAAAAAATTGGACGTATTAAGATAAAATTGCGGAGGGAATTGTTTTTGAAAGCATAGGAGTCCCATCAGCTCTTGGACCAAGAGTAGGGCCAAATGGAGGGTGATCTACATCTAATTCTACAATACGGTCATAAGTGGTTGTTCGTTCTGCCGGAATTCTTCCAACTGCGGTGATCATATCCACATATTCGTTGAAACTTCGGAACTGTCCGAATGTCCCTCCTGCTCGAGTGGTTATTTCCTCGGTTAATAGAGTTCCCATAAAATCATTTGCCCCACAAGATAGCATTTTGAGACCTTGGGAGTCTCCAAATTTTACCCAAGATGATTGGATATTATCAATATTATCAAGGAATAATCTAGAAACTGCTATCATTAATTCATCTTCGGATGGAGTTGCCCCACTAGAAACAATTCCGCGTTTGTGTAAAGGTGTGTTTGGATAAACAAAAGAAAGGGGAACAAACTCATTGATCATTTTGGTCCTATCTTGGAGGTCGCGTATGGCTTCAAGGTGCATTGCCCGATGCATTTCATTTTCCACATGCCCATACATAATAGTTGCAGTTAAGGGGAGGTTTTCAGCTGCTGCTGCTTCCATGGAACGGATCCACTCGGTGGTAGAAATTTTACCAGGGCAAATAACATCTCGTACTTCATCCACCAAAATTTCTGCTGCAGTTCCAGGTACAGAATTCAATCCAGATTTCTTTAGTTCGCGATAAACATCTCTGTAACTCCATTCAGTTCCACGTTTTGCATGATCTGCCTCTTCGGGCGTTATGGAGTGTATGTGAACCTGATCGACTTTCATGGCGCTAATTTGATCGCAATAAGTTCCGGGGTCTATATGGTAATTGTCGGCGGGTTTGTAGTGAATAGTATTATGAGATTCGGGGGATGAATTTAAAATTTCTCTGTGTTCAGAATTGAGAACTAATGCAGGGTGAAGACCAGAAACAGAACAAACTTCGGAGATGCCTAAATTGAGTGCATCTTCGACTGTTTTTCGAGAGGTA
>CAWVSQ010000062.1:0-4818 GCA_963933005.1 uncultured euryarchaeote | reverse complement strand
ATTCTAACACAAAGTACAGAGATTCCATACTCATCATGGTAATATCGTCCTAGAATTTCACCAATAGCTTTGCTAGCACCATATAAATTTCCTGGACGGGGTAGTTCGGTTCCATCTAGGGGAAATGGGCTAGCAGGATCTAACAGGGCAGATTTATCATTGGTTTCGTAATGACCAACTGCGTGGTTCGAAGAAGCGAAAATGAATCTTTCAACACCAGAGTCCACTGCAGCTTCAAGTAAAATTTGGGTGCCTTCTATATTATTTCGGAGAACCGATTTCCAAGATGCTGAAGTTTGGGGATCTCCTGCAAGATGAATTATTGCATTGACCCCCTTGACAGCTTCAGTTACAGCAGAAGTATCCAAAATGTCAGCTGCAATTACATCATGGGGAAAATCACTATCAGGCGGCCGATTATCAAGTAGACGCCATGTGTAACTGTCAGAAAGGTGTGAAAGAATCGTACGCCCTACGTTTCCTAGTGCGCCTGTAAGTAATACTACCCCACTCATTAAGAGTTAGTCAGAGGGGAAAGGAGAAGTAACTTTTTCTTTAGAGAGCAGAAAGTTCAAGTTGTATGAAACCAACGGAAACAGAAATTGCTTGTTTCGAGTCAGGTGTTAAGCTCGGATCGCTATATCACCAGTTTTCAGGCGTCCCGATTAGTTTGGATAATATCAAAAATTTATCATCTGCAATTGAAAAATCAATTGAAAATCAGCCATATTGTACAAATGTTTCAGTGGAGATATCTGAAGAAGAAGTAAAAAAATCAATGAATGAGGATTTCGAGTATGCAGAATTAAAAGGGGATATGATGAAAGTTAGAATTGAGATTCAATATAAGGATACAGAAGTGGTATCTAAAATGAAAGTTGAGAAAGGATACCCACTGATGTTTGTCGAATCTGTAGAAATGAAATCAATGGATTGACGCGGGAAATAAAATCTTATCAAGAAATATCTAGTTTTGAGACTGTGTCCATAAGCTTAGCAAGAGATTTTCCGGATTCTTTTAATAATTTCTCTCCGAAATCAATAGATGCCAAAGAGGGATTGCCCACGACGCCATTTTTAGTGAATTCATCTACATCGTATTTCATCTTTGCACCTTGTTCTGGAGATCCCCAGATGTCGCTAGAATCGGAGCTTGCTTGGGAGATCATAGTAGAGTTGACCATAGTGGGGAAAAGGTGTAATAGCATAGAGGTTTCAACTTCGCCTGCATGCCCCATGGGAAGATCATTGGAGTAGTTGAACCAGGTAAAAGTAGTTGCGAATGCAGGTTTGATAGTATTTCGAGTTATATCGGCGCAAACTTCATTCAAAGCATCGATGTTGCCCCCATGGCCATTTACAATGATGATTTTATTCCACCCATTGTGGATAAAAGAATTAAGGACATCAGCAATACAATTTCGGAAAGTTTGTGTTGAAAGCCAAAGCGTTCCCGGGAAATTTCTATGTTCCTCTGACACGCCAAAGGGAAAGGGGGGTGCAAAAATGACTTCGCCTTTAAATTGGCTAATGCCTTCTTCTGCAACAGATTTGGCTAGCATTAAATCGGTAGAGAGGGGTGCGTGTGGCCCATGTTGTTCTATGCTTCCCACTGGGAAAACCACTATGTTTGATGTTGTTTTTTTTGCATCATCAGAAGTGACTTGGGATAGATCCATAATATGCCAAGGTTGCCATTGGTCTTGTAATCAACGGTGGTAGATTAATGAGAAATGGACAAACAAGTTAGATATTTCGAGAATTCCAGAGATCGAAATATAATCCTTTTTTCTGCAATAGTTCTTCGGAAGTCCCATATTCTATAATTTCTCCTTCTTGTAACACTAAGATGTTAGTTGAATCTTGTATAGTGGAGAGTCTATGAGCAATGGACAAGATGGTCTTTTCAGAATTGTGGGCCTTTATAAAATCTAATATTAGAGATTCAGTGGGAGTATCTACGTCACTAGTTGCTTCGTCGAAAATAAAGATGGGAGGATCTTTTAAAAGTGCTCGTGCAATGGCAATTCGTTGCCGCTGTCCACCTGATAATTTGATCCCACGTTCTCCGACGATAGTGTCATATCCTTGGGGCAATTTCATTATGAAATCGTGAGATTCTGCAGCTTGGGAAGATTGAATAATTTCCTCTTCAGTTGCTGCGAATGAGCCATATTGAATATTCTCCCTAACCGTTCCGTGGAAAAGAAAAATGTCCTGTCCAACGTAACCAATTTTATCGCGTAAACTTTTTAGAGATAGGTCCCGGATATCATTTCCATCTATTGTTATGGTGCCATGATCTATATCGTATAGCCTTAACAGTAATCTTAATAAGGTTGATTTTCCAGACCCACTGTGGCCGACTATGGCCAAAGATTCTCCTTTCCCAGCTTTAAAAGATATATCAGATAATATTTTGTCCCGAGAATATCCAAAGGAAACGTTTTGGTAGATAATTTTTCCAGAATCAACAACTAATTCAGGAGCATTGGGCTTTTCGGGGAGAAGGTTATTTTCATCGATTAGACCAAATATTCTAACGGTGGATGCCCTGGCTCTTTGATACATGTTGATGACCTGTCCGAATTGGGTCATTGGCCAGACCAGTTGTTGGTGAAGCAACATGAATGTTACAAATTCCCCAGCGTAGAGGGGGCGGGCGGAAATCCAAAGTATATCTCCAGAAATGACCCAAAATCCACCAACTAGAAATGTCATAGTAAATCCAATTCCAGATATAATTTGAAGTGCGGGGAAAAATTTTATCCTAGTGGTAATAGAATCCCAATTGGCATTATAATAATCCAATGAAGTCTTTTCTACTCGGTTGGATTCATAAGATTCGGTATTATAGAGTTTAATTAACTGGATTGCATTTAAATTCTGTTTTAGTCGGGAGTGAAGTTTTCCCACACTGTCTCGTACATTGGCATACTTTGGTTGTATAGATTTCGTGAAGTTATATGTAAAAAATGCGATTATAGGGATAGTAAAAAGAGAAACTACTGCCAAAGCCGGATTCATATAAAATAATAAAATTGCAATTCCAAGAACCATTGTTGCTAGACGGAAGATAGAATTGAAACCGTCGTTTAGGAAAATTTCTAGACGGTTGACATCGTTCGACAAAATGGACATTAATTCTCCTTTATGTTTCCTATCAAAGAAACCCATATTTAAATTTTGTAAGTGTGCATAGGTATCGACGCGAATTGAATGTTGGATATTTTGAGAAAAAGAATTCCAACCCCAATTTCGGAACCAATGAAGAATTGAACTGAGGGCGAAAGAGGATACAATTAAGAAAACCACAAACCAAAATTGAGAAATTGGTTGGCTAGGGAGAGTGGATTTAGATAAAAATGGAATTAAAAATGGTTTATCTTGCAAAATAATTGAATCTATTGCTACACCGAGGAGAAAAGGGGGAACAAGATCTGATAAGCGGGCGAACAGATTTGCGGTGAACCCTACAAGGAAGCTTCGAATATTGGATGCCCCGTAGATGGACAGAAGGCGGGACATCGGGTTGGAAAAACTGGAAGGGGGAGTAATAGAATCGATGTCGTCCATGAGGTATACATAATATGAATGGTAGAGAGAAGTAAAATTTTCTCGGTTTAGTCGGAGGGGATAGATACGGAATCTCCAACGGATATATTATGGTCAAGTGTCCAATTGAGAGGTAATTCTATGACCCATTTGCTAACTCCTTCATGGGGAGTATAAGGAGGCGATTCGGGGTATGCATGATGAATAGAAACAATAGTTCCATGAGAGTCTATGAAAATGATATCAATGGGAAATTGCATATTACGCATTACATAAACATGGTTTGTTTCAAAAGGGTGGACAAAAAGCATTCCCTGGTTTTCATTGAGAGATTTAGTTTGGCTCAGGCCTATGTAACGAGTGACCGTAGTATCTGAGATTTGAAGTTCTGCTTGGGCCAATATAGTTTCGGAAGTGTCAGAAAAAATAACGGTCGTGGTAGAGGGTGAAGTAGATCCATAAAATGTAAACAAAATTGTAACGGCAAGGAATATAACAAGGATGGTGAGTAGAATGAGAAATGGCCGGGGGAGTTTCCTATGCACTTTTCCTAGAATTAACCGGAGCGGGGATAATTTAGGCATTTAAAATGGGTCGGGCAGGAGTTGAACCTGCGATCCCCGCAGTGTAAATGCGATGTCATAACCAGACTAGACCACCGACCCGTACTACGGTATATGTTTCTTAATCGGAATAACGATTATGAATGTGAAATGGAGTAAAACAACATGCTAGGGCTTAAGAAGTAGCTAAATTGAGTAAAATATAGACAAACCAAAATGGCAAGGGAAATTGGTACGATATTATTTGGGAAGGGAGGAGATGTAATTAAAGATCCAAGAATCCAATCACTGGTCCTAGCTAGCGGAGTATTGATAATGGAATCTGCAGTTTTGAGTCCTATTATTGCAGATCTTGCTGGTGTTTTTGCAGTGAGTGACGCTAGAGCCGGATTGTTGATGCTTGCTTATACAATACCATTGGTCATTTTAGTACCAATAATGGGAATTCTAGCGGATCAATATGGAAAGAAATATTTTTTAGTCCCGGGATTGGCATTATTTGGGTTGGCGGGGACCGCGATTGCGGTGGTAAATACGTTTGAAGTTATATTGATATTGCGAATATTACAATCCATAGGGCATGCTGCCGCTGGCCCAATTGTAATTGCAATGATAGGAGATCTTTATAGTGGAGTTCAGGAAACAACAGCGCAGGGGATTAGGACTGCAGGTATAAATGTTGGAATAATAGGAGTACCCA
>CAWVSQ010000061.1:0-4827 GCA_963933005.1 uncultured euryarchaeote | reverse complement strand
ATGAACCGGTTACTACAGACATACATCGTCTGATTCGATTGCCACTGAGCTTACATGGAGGGACGGCATTGCAAGTGAAACCGATAAAATATGAAAAATTAGATGAGTTTGACCCATTAGAACATGCAATACCAGATCGATTTAGAGGAAGGGATATTAAAATTTATGCAGAGGGGATGGAAAACCAATTAGTAGAGTTTGGAGGAGAAACATTTACAATCTCAGATGGCATCAATACAATTCCAGAGTATGCCGCGATGTTTTTAATGGCTCGTGGAGAAGCAGAGAAAGTAAAAGAATCTAAAAATTAAATAATATAATGAATTTAGAAGATCTACGAGAAATCCAGATTGAAGAAAGGACTAGAAGTGATCTACAGCCATTGTTAGATTCGTTTTATACGGATGTGTCAAAATATTTACAAGATCTCAGGGTTGAAAGGGAAAGTATTTTGGAAGGGAATATTGATGCAGTAGATGCTAAAACGGTTCGCAGAATAGAAGATGAAATCAAAACGGTGGGAGAAGTGGTAGAAGCCATATATGATCGCCGAGTTGGTAAAATTCTAAAAGGTGCTAGTCTCACAGCTGCAGGATTGGGGGAAAGGGATGGAAGTTTGGCAGGCGTGGAAGTTGAATTGTTTAGAAGTCTAGTTGAGTTATTGCAGAAGAATAGGAAAGAAATTTTAGAACGGACATCTTCAGAAGAGGACGATGATTCTCAACGGGAAATGGAAATGGGCCAAATAAATGAAGAGATATCTCTTCAAGAAAACATAGATCAGAAGGGAGATGAAGAAACAACTAACATTACAATTAAAGTTGTACAAGAAGTGGGAGAGATTTATGGAGTTGATGGGAATACATACGATCTTAGAGAAGGTAAAATAATTTCCCTTCCGAAGGAAAATGCACAGCCATTGATAAAAGCAAAAGTTGTGCAGATTGTGGAGAAGTGAAGGTTAGAAAATACAATTTTAGCATAAAATGGCGAAAACTTTTTCCTTAGGGATAAGGTTTTGGTGACATGGTAGCCAAAAATGAAGCTAACACGTCGCAGATGGTATGGTGGATTCTGGGGTCAATTTTAGCACTAGTACTGGCTTTCGTTGTGTATAGATTCATAGGAACATTCATCGTGGGTTTGTTTATTTACTATATATCAAAACCCATATACTCCAGATTAAATCAGAATGTAAAATCACCAGGATTAGCTGCATTTGCTGCTTTGGTGGTGGTGGCACTTCCAATCTTATTGGTTATAGGATATACCCTTGCTATTGGGGTTCAAGAGTTTGGTAAATTGATTCAGCAATATCAACTCGAAACGTGGGCTCAATACGTGGGGCCATATGTAGAAATATCCGCGATGACTACTCCGATTGAACAGATACTTTCGGGAGGGATCGTAGATGCAATATCGGGAGGTGTGGATAAAGTGGCATCATATATTGCGATAATAGGTAGCACGATACTTCATATGTTTTTGGCACTATTCATTGCGTTTTATCTTTTGATAGATGGTCCAGATTTATCCAAATGGATTATGAAAAATTTTGCAGATAGTAAGGGTTTGTTCGAGAAATATATCATCAAGGTTGATCGAAGTTTCCACCAGGTTTTTGTGGGGAATATATTGAACGTATTGATAACCGCCGCCATAGGAGTAATAGTTTACACGGTTGTCTCAATTTGGTTGGGGAACAATTATACTCAAATTCCGTATCCAGCAATACTAGGAATACTCGCAGGGGTAGCGAGTTTGGTTCCAATAGTAGGTATGAAAATAATTTACATCCCAACAACATTATATTTGTTACTACAAGGAGCACTTTCGGGGGGTCAAAATTCATTTATGCTTCCAATTGTCTTTTTGGTAGTATCTTTTGTAATCGTGGATACGTTCCCTGATTTAATTATCCGGCCGTATATTTCAGGAAAGAATTTACATGTAGGTGTGGTTATGTTTTCTTACATATTTGGACCGTTAATATTTGGTTGGTACGGCATATTTTTGGGCCCAATGCTTTGTATACTTATTTTTCATTTTGGAGAATTAATACTTCCAGAGATCACAGGGAGGGGAATGGTTCGAGAGGGTAAGGTTGAGTCTAAGAAAAAAAGAACGGGTAAGAAAAAAAATTGAGCTACAAAGGTATGTTTGACTGTAAACTTGCTGCGTGGACTGTGTTGTACATAAGCATTGCACGGGTCATAGGTCCCACACCGCCGGGTACCGGGGTAATGGCTTTGGCTTTTTTGCTCACACTATCAAATTCAACGTCTCCTGCCAAATGATATCCTTTTTCACTATCATCTTCTACTCGATTGACACCAACGTCGATGACAATTACACCATCGGATAGCATAGAACCGGTGATAAATTCTGGCACACCAATAGCGGCAATTAGAATATCTGCATTTCGTGTTTTGTTAGCCAAATCGTGAGTTCTAGAATGGCAAATTGTCACGGTGGCATTTCCACCGGGTGACTTCTGTAATAGTAAATTTGCTAGAGGTTTTCCAACAATATTTGACCTCCCTACAATGACTATGTCTTTGCCAGAAGAATCTACGTCAATGGACTCAAGTAGTTTTTGAATCCCATGGGGTGTGCAAGGTTTATAACGAGGATTTCCAGAAACGAGTAGACCAACATTCTCAGGGTGGAATCCGTCTACATCTTTTAAGGGATCGAGATGAAAAAGAAGTTCTTGCTCAGGTATATGAGAGGGGATAGGCATCTGAACCAAATATCCATGTATATCTGGATCGGAATTCAATGTGTCAATAGCGGAATAGAGTTTTTCGGGGGGAGAAGTGGGATCTAGAACTATGTCAGTAGCATTCATTCCGAGTTCTTCGCAATCACGTTGTTTCATAGAAACATATGTTTTACTTGCGGGATCTTCACTCATTAAAACGGTAGCCAATCCAGGAGTAACTCCAGAATTTCGCAGGGTATCAATTTTAGTTTTAAGATCTTTTCGTATTGTAGCGGCAACCGCGTTTCCATCAATAATATGGACCATTGAAGAAGATTTGACACGGACGATCTTCAAACCTTGGATTTGCCATAGAACAGAAGAATATAAAACGGGGATTAAGAGTACAAAGGGTGATTTTTACAGAGCGTTTCAACTTCTTTTGAAACAGAAAGTTGTGTGGAAGTATCGTTGGGGTTGTTGATCATTTGAATAATTAGATTGCCTATGACCATACAATCTTCTTCTGTAAAACCACGAGTTGTAAGTGCAGGCGTTCCGGCTCGAATGCCACTAGCTAAGAAAGGAGACCTAGTTTCTCCAGGAACTGTATTGGCATTGAGAACTATACCGACAGATTCTAGATTATTTTGAACTTCTTTTCCAGTTAAATCGGGATGGGAATTCCGTAGATCGACCAAAACTAAATGGGTATCTGTGCCGTCAGAAACCAATTTTAATCCACCATCTTGAAGTGATTTTCCGAGAGCTTGTGCATTTTTTACGGTTTGGTCGGCATAGTTAGAAAATTCGGGGGTGAGTGCTTCTCCAAAGCCAACCGCCTTTCCAACTATATTATGTAAAAGTGGCCCTCCTTGCATTCCTGGCATGACTGCAGAATCTATTTTAGAGGCATATTCGTCACTGCATAATATGAGCCCCCCACGTCCCGAACGGATAGTTTTATGAGTGGATCCAGTTACAAAATCTGCGTGGTTTACAGGAGAGGGGTGCTGCCCCCCAGCAATGAGTCCAGTTATGTGTGCCATATCTGCTAGATGGTAGGCGCCAACATCATGTGCTATTTCTTGAAATCGATCCCATTCAACGATTCGGGGATAAGCGGAAAACCCAGATACAATTATATTGGGTTTGAAATTTTTTGCAATTTCTTCCACAGACTCATAGTCTATATAACCTGTTGATGGGTCTACTTCATAATGTTGAATATCATAGAAACGTCCGGAAAAATTTGCAGGATGGCCATGGCTAAGATGGCCACCATGTGTCAAAGACATAGACAATATTTTATCGCCGGGGCTTAGTACGGCGAAATACACACCCATGTTGGCTTGAGTCCCAGAATGGGGTTGTACATTAACATGTTCGGCGCCCCAAATTTTTTTGGCACGGTCGATGGCCAATTGCTCCAATTGATCAACATGTTCGCATCCACCATAGTATCTAGCTCCAGGATATCCTTCTGCATATTTATTTGTTAAAATGCATCCTTGGGCTTCTAAGACGGCTTGTGAAACGTGATTTTCACTAGCTATCATTGACAACGTATTTCGTTGGCGATCTAGTTCCGCGTCTAATAGTTCTGCAACAAGAGGGTCTGATGCATGAATATTTGGCTGGTTCATTGGGTTTGTTTGAAGATGTGATAGAATTTAAACCCTTGTTTAAAAAACTATAGAGAGTCTAATTGTAAGTCTTGATAGCTAGATCTAGTTACTGAATAAATTAAAGAAAGTCCGGGTGCGAGAATTGAACCCGCGTCTCGGGCTCCACAAGCCGGAAGGATAACCACTACCCTAACCCGGACACGAATCAGAGTACTTGATCGTGGTGGAAATACGTTACGACTCTGAGGGAGATTTTATTAACGCGGAGAGCAGTGAAACAATAGACGTGTCGATTACAGAAAGAATTTATCTGAAGAATCATTCGCAAATATGTGCACAGATGGGTGTCAGAATGCCAAAAAAAGTATTTAGCGGGGCGACTCTTGATCTTCTTTTTACAGGAGAAATTGAAAAAATAGATGAATCTTTTCGTGCGTGCATATATGCATTTGCAAAAGATTTTTTGGATTGCAATTGTGAGTCAAATCCTTACTG
>CAWVSQ010000060.1:0-4905 GCA_963933005.1 uncultured euryarchaeote | reverse complement strand
ATAATAGGCTCATTTTGAAACACTACTGTACCTTCTGGAACCGCTCTCATGTTCCCTGTAAATTTAAAATCGGCCAAATACTCGCAAAGACTTTCCTTGAACCCCATCTCTCGTAAGAATTCGAGAGCCTCTTCTTCAAATGATATTGATTCAATATACTCAACAACATCCTCCAATCCTGCCACCAAAATATATCCCAGGATATCAGGCATATCTCTAAAATTCAGGTCAAACGAAGCAATGACATTGTGCCCCCTTTCTATGTGCCCCTGGGCCATTGTCAATTCATATAGATCTATGAATAATGGCATTTCTGCCTTTGTTAGATCTCCAAATTTTTTATTTCCCAGTGTCATTTTTAACGAGCGTGAAGGGATTTGAACCCCCGACATCTTGGTCCGAAGCCAAGCACTCTATCCAAGCTGAGTTACACGCCCCAAACTGTCAATTATTTTGGCAACTGTTTAACCACGGCGATACTGCATCATCGCAGGATTTTAATCTTTTCATGGTTATGGTCCATTCAAATGAGTTCTGTCATTAGGGGATATCTACGTCTATCGCGCCCATTAAATGCACTTGCAGCCGGATTGTTGACTCTCGTTGGCTCCTTAATGACACTAAATATTTACGATTCACTTATCATTTATACAAGCGATCTTTCCTCTTTGTCATTCATACTTATTTTTATTGTTTCCCCCATTCTTGCTACCATTTTGGCCACTGCTGCAGGAAATTCTCTAAATGATTATTTCGATAGCGATATTGATCAAATCAATTCTCCATATAGGCCTATTCCCCTTGGTATAGTATCCAAGACTAGCGCTTTAAAATTCAGTATATTTCTATTTCTCACAGCAATATTGATTTGTTTGATACTTCCCCCATTCGCAGTTTTAATAGCAATATTCAATTTTGTTTTATTAATCTTGTATACTCCTTTTTTCAAAGGCATGCCCCTCGTAGGGAACTTCGTAGTTTCTTATCTTGGGGGGAGTACCATTCTCTTTGGATCTGCTTCGATGGTTGGATTTGAGGCTCTTCAAAATCAAACATTGTTAGTCCTTTTTTCCCTCATCATACTGTCTACATTTTCACGAGAAATAATCAAAGATATTGAAGATATGGAGGGTGATCGGACCAAAACCCTCCGAACTCTCCCTTTAGCAATTGGAATTACTCCATCCCTTGTAATCTCTGCAATATCCCTTTTAATAGCCATTTTAGTTAGTCCTTTGCCATTTCTGAATGGAACTTTTGGTTTATTTTATCTATCTGCAATAATCATCGCTGATTTTCTAATGGTATTTGCACTTTTCATCTCTTTTACAAACCCTTCAAAAGGACAACTTTACCTAAAATATGGTATGTTTTTAGCTATATTTTCGCTCATTATCAGCGGGGTACTCTAGATGAATTTACCTAGTGACGATCTACTCCATGAAATTTTTGAATTAGTAGACACAATTGCGGTGATTGGATGTTCTACCAATCCCACAAAAGCTGCCCATAACATACCAAAATATATGCACGAATGTGGTTACAATGTCATCCCGATTAACCCTCATACTACTGAGAACATTTTTGGCCAAGTTACCTATAGTTCCATAGCCGACGTACCTGCTAAAATAGATATGGTAAATGTTTTTCGTCCATCTTCTGAAATGCCAACTGTAATTAACACAATACTTGATAGAAATGATTCTAATATCATCTGGATGCAGTTGGGAATTAGCCATCCCGAAGCTGCAAAATTAGCAGAATCTAACGGTAGAGTTGTAATCCAAGACGAGTGCTTAATGGTCGAACATCGCAGGATCAAAGGCGTTTAAGATCCCTCCCGAAAGGGACTTACCCTGTCATCTAGTACTAAAACAAGCGGATAGGTTGGGCGGTTAGGCCCCGCTTCATGCTCACAATACGGTCTTAAGTGAGAACCGAAACCAAGGTACGTATGTTCCAAATTGGTTCATGTCCCTGGACCCAACTGAGAAACCTTGTCCATTGGGGGCAGAGGTCTCTAGTAAACGTATGAAGGTACGTTTATATGGGGTTAGTCGACAACAACTCGCCAGGCACGGAAGTGAGCAGCGAATTGTCGGACATCTGTCGCTCAATGGGGTGCGGGGTGGAGAAGGTGATAGGATAAACTTGTCCCGAGAAGTCAGGCAAACCTTACTTCCGCTTCATTTATTATGTTTTTAACGAACGAAAATAACGGTATTTCCTATTGTTTCATACATTTTTGCCCCTGACCTTTCAGCTAAATCAGAAGCCAATTCCCCCGTTGACCTTTCTCCCCTTGAAGATTGTAATAATTTGACTTTGACAACTCTTCTTTCTTTTAATTGACCTTTTAATTCTTCAATTACCTTTTCTACACCATCCTTTCCCACCCATATTGTCGCATTGGTTTCATGAGATAACTTTCTCAGTTCTCTTTTATTCATATTTTTTATTGTCCTCCATTTTTCTTGATCCTCCTTTGTAGGGGTACCTATGGTATGCCCCACATTCGCAAGAAACTACTACGCATTTATTATTGGTACGAAATCGGGCATTTCTACCGGGGATCAAATACGCACCACACTCTGAGCATGTGAACCTTTTTAATTCTGCAGGAAACTTCAGGCGATGCCTTTGTGCAATTTTACGGGCCAAATACACATAGCGCTTCGCCCGAGCATCTTCTCCACTCACCCCCGCCTCTTTTGCCAACTTTGCTAGTTTTTCAATTCGTTCTTCTGCTATCATTTTATACCTTCAGTGTTATCCTTTCAATATTTTTTTTAGCGATTGTTACTAGTTCTTCAAAATTAACCCTTTCCTTAAGGAGTTCTACTTCTTCCTCCCTCATAGATGTAGCAGGATTTGATGGGGCCATTGCTGAACACGCAGATTTCATATTTGCCAATTCAAATGTCCCTATCCTTTTTGAAGCTTCGACTATGTCTTCTTTTCTTCGGGTAAGCAACGGGCGCAATACCGGGAGCCTAACCTCCGAAGAAGTAACTGCAATATTTTCTGGAGTTTGAGACGATTTTTGTCCAATTACTTCCCCGGTTACTATCCCATTTAGTCCATTTTCCAATGCTATTTCTTCTGCAATTCTGAACATTACCATTCTATGAAGTACCATCCGACCCCTCTCTATTTCCAATAATTTGGCATTCACTTCACCCATATCTATAATATAGTAATGCCACTTTTTTGCAGGATGAAATTTAGTCAAAATACGTAGGACTTCCTCAAACCGCGCAATGTGATCTTCAGAAGCCATCGGACGGTTGTAAAAGTATATTGGTGTTATGTCACAACCCCGGGTCATTACCTCGTACGAAGCCACGGGGGAATCTATTCCGCCACTTATTAACACTGCGAGCGCACCCTCCGAACCAACTGGAAATCCCCCACTCCCCCTATTTCTTTCTGAAAATATGAGCGAATGTTCTTCTCTAATATCAATTTCCACCCACGTACTTGGATCTCTTAAATTTACACTAGCTTTAGTCCGATTCTGTATTCTCCCCCCAATCTCTTTTGCTATCTCTCCACTTGTTTTTTCATGGGCTACCGATCTATTTACCCTAACTCCAAAATCACCTCCTATTTCCATTTTGTCACTAGCAATTCTTATAGATTCCATGTCCGTCCCTGTTAGAATGGCCGGGGATGTAGAAGCTACACCTGGGACCTCTGCAATTTTTTTAGAAATATCTACTGGATTAGGCGTTTTAATAACAATTCTTCCTTGTATTTTGCCCAAAAATTCGTACTCAACCCCTTGACGATCTAGTTTCTGACGAATTCTCTTTTCCAAGAGTGCAACCATTCTCTTCCGAACACTCTTAGATTTTATTCCAATCTCTCCGTACCTTGCCACAACGTGATCCATTAGGTATTCTCTGAGGTCCCATCAACTTTAGTACATTGTTCCTAATTAATATCCGGTAATTTTTTTTAAGTTCTGCCCGTACATTCTATATATTGAAAGTTCTCAATTATCTGGAAATGGAATCTCGTCTTCATCGAAGTGGGATTGGAACTGCTACCCAGAATCAACGAAACGCAGTAAATCCCGATGATTTCACTATAATATCTTCCCCCTGGGATTTTAAAAATAAGTCCCATCCTCAGGTATGCGAATTTGATATGGCACATTGCAACCTTTTCGGACCCCTCAGTGTCCTAGTTGCAAAAACAGCACTTCGTCGTAGGAAACCCCTTATACTACACGCCCACGTTACTGCAGAAGACTTCGCAGATAGTTTTCGGGGTTCAACCAATTTATCTAGCCCGCTAAGGTCCTACCTTAGATGGTTTTATTCCCAAGCAGATCGTGTGATATGTCCTAGTAATTATACAAAAAATACTCTCCAAACCTACCCTGTCAATTCTCCCATTTCTATTATGAGCAACGGAGTCGACATAGAATCTCTCCAAGGATTTGAAGCCCTTCGCGAAGACTACAGGTCTAAATATGGGCTATCTGGCCTAACCGTTTTTAGTGTCGGAAACGTGTTCGAGCGAAAGGGGCTCACCACGTTCTGCAAACTCGCCCAAACTACTAATTATAATTTTGTTTGGTTCGGCCCTTACGAAACTGGACTTAGTGCAAGCCCTTCTGTTAAAAAATGGACCCAAACCAATTTGCCAAATCTAACCTTCACGGGGTGGATCCCCGACAAACGCGGTGCTTACGCCGCAGGAGATGTATTTTGCTTCCCTTCAAAAGTTGAAAACCAGGGCATTTCTGTCCTAGAAGCCATGTCCTGTGGCAAAGCTGTTGTATTAAGCGACATCCCAGTGTTCCAAGAATACTACACTCATGGAAAAGATTGTTTAATGTGTCATTCTTTGGACGATTTTAAAAATTCTATTGATCTACTCCACCAGGACGATTCT
>CAWVSQ010000059.1:0-4934 GCA_963933005.1 uncultured euryarchaeote | reverse complement strand
AGAATATTTCCGGAAGATGGCGTGACGTATGTGCTAGGAAGTGATTATACAGGGTAAGCAAAAAAATCATTTTTGAGGATGTTTATGTACTATGCGAAGCAGAGAGATGGGCTAGGGTTGCATGCAGGAAGTAAACGGGTATGTATAAACACAGAGGCGGGGACGAAGCAGATTGGTCAGATTTTTATGGGACTGAGTGCGACAGGGAAAACAACGCTTACGTGTCACGGTTTTGGACTTACGGGTTCTGAAAATGCAGATCTAGTTCAGGATGACGTTTGTGCATTGTTTCCTGACGGATTGGTTGCAGGTAGTGAAGGTGGCGGATTATATATCAAAACTATTGGTTTGTCAAGAGAAGACCAACCTGAGATATATGGCGCCGCAGTTTGTGATAATGCAATTTTAGAAAATGTGGCTGTGGGAAAATCTGGAAAGGTAGATTTCCATGATGGTAATTTGACAGATAATGGAAGGGCATCTATTTTGCGTTCCGACCTGCCAAATGCTGCAGAGAGTATTGATCTAGAAGAGGCACATCAGGTATTTTTCATCACACGGAATCCACTGATGCCCCCTGTGGCCAAATTGACAGAAGAAGAGGCCGCGGCTGCATTCATGCTTGGTGAGTCAATTGAGACAAGTGCGGGGGATCCTACGAAAGCTGGAGAACCGATCCGTGTTGTGGGAACGAATCCGTTCATAATGGGGTCTAAAGGAGAAGAGGGGAACAGATTTCTAGAACTGATAAAAAAGGCAGACGTAGAATGTTTTATAATCAATACAGGAAAAGTTGGAAATGTGAATTCAAAATCGGTTGAAATAGAGCACAGCGTAGCAATTTTACGAGAAATAGCCAAAGGAGATATAGAATGGAAAAAAGATGAAGAGATAGGATTGAGCATCCCAGTATATGTGCAGGGAATAGATATAGAAGAATTCTATCCCCCGGACTATTTCGAGGACTATAGTGGGATATGGGGGGCTTTGAAAGAAGAGCGTAAAGAGTATCTTTTGAAGTTTTCCAAACTTGCAAAAAATTTAACCGAAACGTCTCTTTCTATGTAAAAAAAATTCAGAGAAGAATTCAGAGAAGTTTTGTTTGCAGATGTGAAAATATTAGAGGAATATGACTGAAAATCTGCAGATAGGCGATTTGAATCCCCCTACTAGAATTTTGATGGGACCGGGTCCAAGTAATGTTCATCCAAGAGTGTTGCGGGCCATGAGCACCCCTTTGGTGGGACATTTAGACCCATACTTCCTTCAGATCATGGAAGAAACACAAGAATTACTTAGGTATGCATTCCGGACAAAAAATGAATACACAATCCCAGTTAGCGGGACAGGATCTGCTGCAATGGAAGCTGCTTTTGCAAATGTGGTAGAGCCAGGAGACACAGTATTGGTTCCAACAAATGGATACTTTGGAAAGAGAATGGAATCGATGGCGATGCGGGCAGGAGGAGAAGTAGTCTATGTGGATGCCCCATGGGGAGAACCCCTACAACCTGAAGAAGTTTCTCGTGCGTTTGAAGAAAATAGCCCAGATGTGTTTGGATTTGTCCATGCCGAAACGAGTACTGGAGCACTTCAGCATTCGGTGAAAGAATTGACGGCTATTGCACATGAAAATGAGGCCATCGTAATTGCGGACACGGTTACATCCCTAGGCGGGGTGGAACTAGAAGTAGATAAATGGGGCATAGATGTCGCATATTCTGGCGCACAGAAATGTCTTTCTTGCCCTCCTGGAGCAAGTCCATTGACGCTGAATGAAAATGCTCTAGAAAAAATTGAGAAGAGAGAGACACCTAGTAGATCGTGGTATTTAGATTTAGGTCTTTTAAATGGGTATTGGGGCGATAATAGAACCTACCACCATACTGCCCCAATAACAAGTATATATGCCATACGTGAAGCGCTTAGATTGGTAAACGAAGAGGGGATAGAAAATAGATGGGAACGCCATCTAAAATTGGCGTCTACCCTTAAATCGGGTGTAGAGGCTATGGGAATTGAAATGAATGCAAAAGAAGAATATTGGCTTCCAAGTCTCAATGCCATTCGTGTCCCAGACAAAGTGAATGATGCTAATGTAGTAAAACTACTTCTTCAGAAATACAACCTAGAAATTGCGAGAGGTTTGGGCGATTTAAGTGGGAAAATATTTAGAGTCGGTTGTATGGGTCATTCTGCAAATGCGCACAATATTTCTTATTTCATGATGGCGTTTGGAAGCGCACTCCAAGAAGAAGGGGCTGCACTAGATGTAAAAGCAGGATTGGATGAGACATATAGAAGATTGGGATAAAGTACAAGGCCCACATTCAGAAGAAGACTATCCAGGCGATTAAAATTGCAAATAAAGATGCAATAAGAGTTCCTATGGAATTGATAGTTGCATATAATAAATTTTCTTCTTCAATCAGACGAATGGTTTCTATGGAAAAAGTTGAGAAGGTAGTGAAAGATCCACAAATGCCAACCCCTACGATAAGTAAAACGCCAGAAGAACTATTTGAGAATGTAAATGCACCTAGTATGAAACTCCCAATTACATTCACCAAGAAGGTCCCTATTGGGAAGTTTTGAGAGGGGATGGACTGGGTCAGGGCATATCGTGCAAGAGCACCAAATACACCCCCAATGCCAACTAAGGCAAAGGTTTCTATAGAAAGTGGATCGACTACCACAGTCTCACCCACTGTAATTTTTCATTGATGAGTTTTCCGAAGAGGACCCCAATGAATCCTAAGATGTAAGTTGATAATATATTTAATATGGCAAACTTTGGAGAAATGAATGTCTCTAGTGCAAAAGTGCTATAGGTGGTAAATGATGCTACGAATCCGATTACTAAAAAGAAATGTAACAGGCGATTGGAACGTTCAGAGAAAGTTCCAGCGTAGAAGAGTATGCCTATGAAAATGCTCCCAAGAGTATTCACAAGGAGAGTGGCGAGTATAGTGGGGAAGAAAATGGTGAAAGCATACCGAGTAGTTGCTCCGAGAAACCCGCCCAAAGAAATGAGTGCCACAGAACACACTATAGGGGAACAGATCTTTTTCAGAACGGGATTTGAAGAGTTCATCTATAGGAGGTGCGATATTTTGGCTCACTAGCGTAGATGCGTTTCACGTCTTTTGCTAGTGCCACATTTCCTTTATTTTTGAGTTTGGGGACGGGATTATTTTGAGGATCTGGACGAAGGTGGATTCCTTCAATTGAAAATGAAGAACCATCTAATGTGGTTACCTTACCTACTTCAAAAAGATAATCCCCAGGGACTCCGAATTTCATGCCTCTGCTATGATGCCTTTTAGAGCCTAGAGAGTGGATGGTAACATTAACATAAACATTATCAATAGCCCGAGTCCATATGGTTTTTATATCCTGTGCGATTGCTTTTGTGACACGTTTTGAAGAGGACAAAGATTCAAGAGAAGTTATTGCAACGATGAAAATGGCTTCGTCTGTGTCAACTATGAATTCATCTCCAACTTCAAGGACAGCGTCGTTGGATAGAGGAATTGTAGTTGAGAGAGAATCTTCATGTTGAGAAACAATAGCACTACAATTAATTAATTTTGGAGAGGGGATGCGTTGTTTATATACATAATTGCAACTTGGACATTGCAAAGTCATAGTATCACTAGTAGTGTGTAAAATGGCATGGTCTAGTTCCTCACTAGGAGAGCAAATGGGGCAACGATTAGAATGTATATTGGTCATGGGTTATTAAATCGATGATGATGAAGATGGTAGACTAATTTTGACCCCATCTGCATAAATAGTGGGATTTCGAATGATACCATCAAGATGCAATGGTGCCTCCACATCCCCCCCAATTCCTTTGTCATCCCCAATGGCTACGTGAACAGTGCCTGCTGCCTTTTCGTCAAGTAAAACGGATCCGATTAACTCAACAACATCAAGATTGGTTCCGATACCTAGCTCGGCTAAGTTATATGCATTTTCCCCAACGTCCTTTGCGGCAGCCTCAACTTGATTTTTGATGTCAGTATCAGATATATAAGTTACGTATCCATTTGAAACTTCGAATTCTATTGGTTCTTTTAAAAGTCCATGGGGCATCATAGTACCATCCACGATGAATTTTCCATCTGCGCTAATTGGGCTGACATATACTTCCCCCGCTGGAAGATTAGAGAAATCTCCAGGATTGTGGTTTATACCATGATCAGAATGCCAACTTCGAGAACCTAGATCAAACTCAATGTCAGTTCCTGAATCGGATGTTAAATGTATAATTCTAGATCCTTCAAGGGCATGGATTAAATTGTCGCATGTTGATCGAATTGCGTCATAATTGGAGGATAAACCTTTAATCATTACCTCTGCGGTTATCCCAGGCAAGGTTGCTCCACGGGCTCCAGAATCAGTGGCTGCAGTTCTGGCCCTGGTGTGAGTGATGCTCTTACTAGTTGCAGCTAGAAAAACGTCGTATTCTAGCATGGCAGCGGCCACATCGGGCGGCGGCTCCTCTCCATGTTGAGTTCCAGGAGGATAAAGAAGTAGAGTAACATCATTGGTGAGGCCCAAAGCTACCTCGTAAAGGCACTCACCAATGTCTTTACAGACGGAATCGGTGATTATGAGACAGGATTCCCCGGGTTGAATTCCCATACACTGAGAAAGTGCTGTAAAAGAGGCTTGTTTTAGGGGCATATCACCATAATTAATACCAACTTAGATAGCCTTTTATAATGGAATACGAGGTCTAAAAGATACAAACATTGCCCCGAAATCGTTTTCTCGGTAGAAATGGACTTCGGACATATGATCAATGTTGCTGTTAATGGGTATGGTACAATAGGCAAACGAGTTGCGGATGCAATAGTCCAACAGCCAGACATGAGATTGGTAGGGGTTTCAAAAACTAGACCGAACCATGAAGCCATAACTGCAGT
>CAWVSQ010000058.1:0-4951 GCA_963933005.1 uncultured euryarchaeote | reverse complement strand
ATAAAAGTGCCCATAACCGGACCCTACACACTAGCAAATTGGAGTTTCAATGAGCATTATGAAGATGAAAAGGAGCTGTCGTATGAATTGGCAGATCTTGTCAATACTGAAATAAAAAATTTAGTGGATGCGGGGGTTCGGTATATACAAATTGATGAGCCAGCACTAGCTACTACTCCCGAAGATCATAAAGTAGTAAGGAAATGTTTAGAAAAAATAACAACGGGAATAGCAGATAATGTTAGAATTGGATTACACGTATGTTATGGAGATTATTCAAGAATTTTTCCCAAGATACTAGATTTCCCGGTTGATGAATTTGATGTAGAATTAGCCAATGGGAATTATAGTCAGCTAGAAGTGTTCAAGAAGGTCCCTTTTACAAAAGATATTGGATTTGGGGTAATAGATGTACACGATTCTAGAATAGAATCGGTAGAAGAAGTCAGAGAACGTATTTTAAAGGGTTTGGAAATCGTACCTCCTGAAAGATTAACAGTCAGCCCCGATTGTGGCCTTAAGCTCTTATCTCGAGAGGTGGCCTACAAAAAAATGATAAATATGGTTAAAGCCACACGTCTAGTTGAAGAAGAATTAGACCGTGGTGAGATAGAGCTAGACTTCTAAATATTACTCATAGAGCCACGGTTCGTCTATGCGCACATATGACGAAAACTCAAGTTCGTTGAAGAATAGGTCTATTTCCCGTTCGTTAGATCCAGGATTCGTATCAGATCCATGGATAACATTTCGTCCTAGATCAATTCCAAAATCACCCCTAATAGTGCCTTGCGGAGATTCGGAAGGATCGGTCGCACCCATCATATTGCGGACTATGGTGACTGCATTTTTTCCCTCCAGGACCATGGCAAAGGAAGGGCCAGAACATATAAATTCGACCAAACCATTAAAAAAAGGTTTTCCAACGTGTTCGGCATAATGTTTCTTTGCTAGTTCTGAATCGATAGTCAATAATTTCGCACCTATAAGTTTGAGACCACGCTGTTCAAATCTAGAGACTATGGTGCCGATAAGACCACGTTGAACCCCATCTGGTTTAATTAATACGAAAGTTCGTTCCGGGGTCATTATTCTTCAATTAGTTCTAAATCCACTTCTACTGCGGGGGTAGCGGGTTTTGGATCTTGGGGCGCTTTACTAGCTTTAACATGTCTGCCGCGGGCAGTCCAGGGGAGTCTTCTAGATTTCCTACCGAGTTTTGAATTTTTATCGCATTTTGAAGAGCAAAAATAGGAAGACCTACCATCCGTTTGTACAAATAACATCCCAGTTCCAGGTTCCATCGGGGAGCCACAAAAGTCGCAGGATCTGAACGTGGGCATGGAAATATCACCTGCCCCCGATAGAATCTGCTTCTCTTGCGGTTTCTCTTAGTTGGATTATATCTCCAATTCGAACAGGTCCCATGCAATTTCTAGTTATGACCTGCCCCTTATTGGAACCATCTTTAATTCTGCACTTTATTTGCATAGCTTCGCCGTGCATACCAGTCTTACCAACAATTTCCACTACTTCAGCAGGTGTGGAATCTTCAATGCTCATGCTTTACTGAGGTCCTCAAGTTTGGTAGCTAAATCTTCAACGGAATCCTTCGCACTCCCGGGGTCAACAATTGCAGCTGCTGCACTTGGCACTGACAATCCGGTTGCATTTCCAATTTCTTCTTGTGTTGGCACAAATAAAAATGGGATTCCTTTCTCTATGGAAAGTTCAGGCAAATGCATTACAATTTCTTCTGGTTGTACGTCTTCTGCTATAAGAACTAATTTTGCAGTCCCGCGTTCGATGGCTTTTGTCGTTTCGTTTGTTCCTTTTTTAACAGACCCAGTATCTCGTGCAGTGGCCAGTGCTTGTAGAGCGGCTTCCTGGAGATCCTCAGGTACGTCAAATGTTACGTATATAGGCATGATTATCACTTTAGTCCCAATAAAAGCTCGCCCATAAACTCTGAGATAACGCCTTACAGAGTATATGGATCATTGACTTTTAGAGAGATTCTACGCATCAGTAGTTATGCCTTACATAAAAACTACCCTATAAGGGTCACCGTATGTGATTATTAACCATGAGAGATGTTAACATAGTTTGAAGTGGAGGGAGAGTGTGGGGATCAAGGGTGCGAAAAATAAGCATTTCGAGTGCCAGAGTTGATCTCTAATTTTATAAATCCAACTCTTTCAAATTGAAGTAGGTCCCCGGAATCATAATTGCAAATGGAGGATTCTACGATTCCATTAAAGTCCCCGGAGGGGGTTTTCAAACAAAGTTGTTCGTGAGTAGAAGGCAGCCAATGGATAATGGGTAAAGACTGGGCTTGGGCCGAACTAAAATCCCCCCCAATGAATTCAAAGGAATCCCGAGTGTATCGGACGGACCCAATTCCTTTTAAATATAAAATTTCCTCACTCAGAGGTATATCGGAACTATCAATGAAAATGGAAGGAGTTATTGCAAGCTTTCTAGAACCGCGGTCGGGGTGATTGGGGTGGATTGGAATTTCTGTAGCTTCGGGGAGTCCTGTCCCAAATATTTGCTTTTCAGAGGGATTTTTGATAAAGAATAGTCGATCTGAAATTCCATCAATATGGGACCTATTCTTAGAATAAATTGAAGATATAGACAATGTAATATTATTTGTGGAAGTCCCTAGATCGACCATAGAAGATGTGACTGCACTCCCCTGAATACCACGTTTTTCTAAGTTTCTTAAAGTGGGCAACTGGAGATCTGACCATCCCGTGAAGCTTCCAGATTCAATTGAATTGGCCATGCTAGAAGTGGATAAAGGAATAGGATGGTCATCAATGTTAATCCGGCCCCAATGGACAACCTCGGGATATTCCCAATTAAAGTAATCATATAGATATTGTTGACGTTTGGCAGAATCTTGCAAATCAATTCCTCTTATTATATGGGTGATTTCAAGTAAATGATCATCTATGGCACTTTGAAAGTCCAATAGGGGCCAGCATCGATATTCTTGTGCTACTTCACGGGGGTGGGGAACATCGACCATTCTGAACGCGACCCAATCTCGGAGGGCAGGGTTTGGGTTGGATAAATCAGTTCTAACCCGAAGGACCATTTCTCCTGCTGAAAAATCACCAGACATCATGTGTCGGAATTCCTCAAGTGTTTGTTCGGTGGAATTTTCCCGGTGCGGGCAAGAGTGACCCGAATTCTTTAATTCAGAGAACTCTGAAGAGGGACAAGTACAAGTATAAGTTCCATTCAGATTGATTAATTGAAGAGCATATTCATAATACAAATCTAATCTATCACTTGCCAGTATAATTTCGTCAGCTTCAAATCCAAGATATTTAATATCTTCTAAAATCCAATCATATGCTTCAAGAAGAGGCCGTTTGGTGGAAGGGTCCGTATCATCAAAACGGCAAACAAACCATCCGTCATATATGGATTTATAAGTTCCAATTACAGAAGGCATCCTAGCATGTCCAATATGCCAAGGGCCATTGGGATTTGGAGCAACACGCATTCTAATTTGATCATAAGAATTGGCGTTGGGCAAATCGGGCAATTGGCGCTTGGGTTCTGTTATAAATTCTTTTTCAAGTTGTTTTGATAGATCGGAATCTATACTTGTTAATCTTTCAATTTGGGCCGAATTGTTGAGAGAATTTACATTTTCGATGAGGGGAGAAATTAGAGCGGGGATACTATTTGCAAATGGGCGGAATGAGGGGTGATTTGCCATCAGAATTCCCATTACCGTTTTGACCTGCGCAGGGCCCTGATACTTTAGTGCATTGTACAGGGCGTTTTTTTCTGCTTCGGCTAATAAGATCTCTTTGAGTTCGGCTTCCATTCTTAGCGATCAATGGTCACGTTGACAGAAAAAGTCGACTATGTCTGATAATAGTTCTCTGGAATGATTAGGGGGGAGAATTTCTAGTTGCTGTTTTGCCTGAATTGATAAATCTTGAGAAAGTCCATGTGCATAAGAAATGGTTCCAGAATCCTCAAGGGCCCCCACTAAAGAATCCATATCAGATTCGGAAGGTGAAGAATCTCCATTCTGAACAAATGAACTCAAATCGACACCTGCGTTTGTGGCATGGATCGTAAGTATAGTTTGTTTTTGAGCAGATAAATCACTCCCACGTTGCTTTCCGAGGGTGGAACTAGAAGTAGTTAAGTCGAGTAAGTCGTCGTAAATTTGGAAGGCCTTCCCCGCGAGTAACCCGTAATTATATAGTGCGTCTATAACCTCGGGAGGCTGTCCAAGAAGTTGAGCTGGAAGGGCTGCAGATTCTGCAAAAAGAACACCTGTTTTAAGCTCTATCATTCGAAGATAGTCTTCAATAGATACTAAGTCTACATCCCCGAAATGAACATCTAGTGCTTGGCCTTCACAGATATCGGAACAGACAGTTGCCAAACTTGTTAGGGCAAGAGATACATTTGAAGAATGTTCTGCGCAATGCCCTAGTGTTTCAAATGCTTTAGAATAAAGAATATCTCCTGCAAGTATTGCAGTGTTTGTATTGAATTTTTGATGAACAGAAGGTACCCCTCTTCGAAGATCGTCGTCATCCATGATATCGTCGTGAATGAGTGTAAAAATATGAATGAGTTCTAAGCTTGATGCCGCGTCAAGCATATTTACAGACGTGCCCACAGAGTCAAGGAGATTTTCATAAGGGAATGGTGATAAATTTTGATTATAGATTGCTTCTGCGGCTATGAGACAAACAGCTGGACGGAGTCGTTTTCCTCCAGCTATGAAAAGATGATTCGACGCTTGGGAAAGGTGGTCAGGCCCAATAGTATCTATATGACCTACCAAACATTGGTTGACTAGATCTCTTCTGACATTGAGGGCATCCAAAACGCGAGAATAATCTGGTTCGGACATGAACTTAATTTGTCAACGAAATTCGGTTTCCGTTGTAAGTGAGATGGATGT
>CAWVSQ010000057.1:0-4981 GCA_963933005.1 uncultured euryarchaeote | reverse complement strand
TTTAATTTCATTAGAACTCCAATTTCCCGTTACTGCCGTATCATAATGCTGTGCAGGGTAGGTTAATTCCAATTCTTGAGGTACGATTCCAAGAGGTGATGAGATGGATACCTTATGACCACGGAAATGGATTGATTGGTGGAAAAATCGATGACTCTTTGATTTTGAATAGGGTTTTTTTGCGGAACACGGTACCAATACCAAGGGGTATTTGAAGCGATTTGTATATCGTTGCAGAATGCGGTTCTGGAAACGGATGATTTCAATGCGGTTAAGAGAATCATCGGTGGTAGCGATGAATCCTTCCTTGCGTGCGACGGGGGTTCTTTGTTCCAAATAGGAGGGGTGCGAATCCAAATAACGGAAGGCAGCAGTTAGCCAAGTACTGTGACGTACTTGGCCTTCAAGATAATCGCGTAGTCGATTGGATCGAACATATTCTGTAACAAGGGCCAACTCATTTTGAAGGACATTCACATTGTGAGTGGCACAGTTCTCATTTGTGAATATATCTATCGGGATGGAACAGGCGGGACAATGGCAGGGCAATTTATTTAAATTTTTCAGGGGATATTCCCCAGTAGGTAATAAATAAGTTCCTTGTAATCCGGACAAAACTGCACGATTTGTATCGAAAAGGTCTATTCCCAAATAAATAAAGAAGGATAGATTCTGAGGAGTGGCAATACCAGGTAAATAAAGTGCAGAATCGGAGGGAATTGATGTCCTTGTTTGAATAATGTCGTTGCAGAATTTCGAAGGTGGTGCTGGAGAATAAGATGCGGTGGATAAGATGTAAGCATCGGTGTGCAGATCAGAAGCTATTTTCGGAGATATGACAGCTGCAGTGGGATGGTCTATATCGGGGGGTTTAACGAAAAAAGCATCTTCTAGGATAGGTTCAGTACCAGGAGGGAATCCTCTGTGAGGCAAAATGAGAATCTTATCCATAGGAAGAGAAGATGGAATTTCTTTTTCAGTTGCCCACAAACTTCCAGAGTTATATATGAAATCGTCGCAAATGGCAGGTGTGGGAAGAGGTGTTGGAAATCTTATTCTACCTAAACGGGCAGATCCATCTCTATGTATAACTTCAAAGTATTTGGTCATTGTAAGAATCCTAGTTGTGACATATTAGAGGGATAGGTTGATAAATTTTACATCATCGGGTAGTTTTTCTAAAATTGTTTGGGGCCAATTATTGTGTGCGAATGTGAAAGTTGTAGAGGGGTGGAGAGAAACTAGGGTTGAGATTCCCACTGCAGCTTGTTTGAAAGAAACTAGATCGGTGTGAGATGGAATTTCTGCAGTAAGGGGGTATGTATGGGAAAGACTGGGATGGAAAGGACCAAAAGGTGGTTTTACGCATAAAATTTCACTATAATCAGAAGTATAAGGGGAAGAAATAATATCCGTTGTTAGTAGTACGTTCGTGCCGATATTGATTCGGGATAGATTATTATGGTGCCTTACTATTTCGGGCCGGACAGAGCTCAGATCGGAAACATGGAAAAAAGTCCCTTTCACGGATGGGTCCTGTCTTTCAAGTTGATCAGAATATTGAAATAGTGCTCTACAGCCTTCGAGCATGGCAGGATGGGATGCAGATCTAAGTTCAACTAATTCGAGGAGATTTCCTTCTTTTATTGCAACTTTAATCCTATTTAGCTCCCCGAAACTGACGTAAAGATTATGCTCTGCGAGTAGAGATTCGCACTCTAATTGGGACAGATTCCGGAGTTCTGATGGCGTATAAGTAGAACACACGGGGCAATGGCAGGGGAAATGGTCTAGATCTACAAGTTGTTTTGTCCCCTGAGTGGTAAGATAAGATCCACGTCTAGCATACAGTGCATAAGCAGCAGAATCGAATAAGTCACAGCCTGCAGCAACTGCCATAGCAAACATCATGGGGTGGCCAGCTCCAAAAAGGTGAACAATGGCATCGAGTCCGAGGCCGCGTTTAGTGGCCATTATTATATCAACAACGTCCTTAAATCGATATTGGGTAAGCAAAGGTACGGCAGCCCCGATAGGGAAAACATCAAGTCCAAGCGCATAGGCATCAATAGCAGATTGCTCTCTTAAATCTAGGTGGGTGGAGCCTTGGATAGGAGCAGATATTAGCATATCACCATCGACTAGTGATTTGGATAATTCCAATCGTTCGAAAGTGGTTTCAAGATCTAGTTGGGCCAGATCATACGGTGCATCGGGGGGAGTGGGAATATCAAGAGGCGTTGCGATGTCAGAACCTATGGCGTCCTGAAAATGAATAATTTCAGAAGTGGTAACGTCTACATTACCATATTCTGCTAGTTGGAAAGATCCTGAATCGGTCATAATGGCACCGGGGAAATCTAAGAGTTTGTGGAGACCTTTCTCAATGGCTTCGGCGTGCAAGTTAGTATTTTGATGTATGATATAAGAGTTGGTTATGAGGATTTGGACATCGAACTTAGAAGCAAGAGTTGATGGAGAAATAGTTTGTAATTTTGGATTTATCACAGGGAGAAGTGCAGGGGTTTCAACTACAACGTTGGATCTAGGAACTGTGAAGTGTCCAATTCGGCCATTTGCGTCGCAATCTCGAAGATCAAAAAGGCCCTGGGTCATTGAAGCACCATAAGAGTGTGTGGAGCAAAAGTAGTTCGTAAATAAAGTGGCAAGGGGGAAGTGATCAAACTAGTAGTAAAGAAAGCAAGAATATAAGAGGAGAGTGGACAGAAGAAAGAACAAGTGAGGTTAAAAGTGTAAATGGAAAAAGATCTAATTACGATAAATATTGATGTTGGAGGAACATTTACAGATGGATTTTTTGTGTGGGGAGATAAATTAGCTTCTGCCAAAGTTCCAACTACGGGACATGATTTGACAGTTGGGTTTATGGAGTGTATTGAAAGGGGGGCTGAAAAAATGGGAACGGGCCTATCTGAATTTTTGTCGAAGGCTAGTATGGTTCGATTTTCTACTACGATGGGGACGAATGCCATTATAGAAAAAAAAGGAATGCAGATTGGATTGCTAGTTACTTCTGGACAAGAGGAAAAACTCTATTCCGTAGAAGGTGAATTCAAAGTTAATGATTATTTTGTTAAGCCAAATTTGATAGAGGGGATAGAAGAAGAAATTGGAATGGAAGGGAAATTGATCAAGGTGCCAGAAGAGGAACAAACGTTGAAAGCTGTAAAAAGACTGCAAGAATCTGGTGCGAGGATGATAGTTATTTCTTTGGAAAATAGCTATTGGAACGATTCCAATGAGAGAGAAGTGAAGAGATTGATTCAAGAAGAATATCCCCGTCATTATTTGGGATCGGTCCCTACATTGGCTTCGTTTGAGGTTTCGTCTCGTCCAGATGATTATCGTAGATTGAATACAGCTGTGGGAAATGCATATATCCATCGTCCAATGAAAGTTTCATTGTATAGGGCAGAGGATAAAATAAGATCTTACTCATATAATAGACCTTTATTCATTGGTCACTCTAGTGGGGGTGTTGCGGCAGTGGCTAAAACGAGAGCAATAGATACTTTGAATTCAGGCCCGGTTGCAGGAGTTTTTGGGGTTAAAGCTCTCTCAGATGAATATCGGACAGATATTATTGGGGCAGACATGGGAGGCACTAGTTTAGATCTAAGCATTGTGAAAAATGGAGAACTTCCATTGGAGTTGAGTCATGAAATAGAAGGGTTGCCAACGCATATTCCTGCAATAGCAGTTCGAACAATAGGAGCGGGGGGAGGTTCAATAGCAAAAATGGAACATGGTGAGATTCGGGTAGGTCCAGAATCTGTTGGTGGGAATCCAGGTCCAGCTTGTTTTGGTAAAGGCGGAAAAATGGCGACTGTAACTGACGCAGATGTAGTTTTGGGACGAATAAGTTCGGAATTTTTCCTGGGGGGAAGGTTAGAATTATCAGTGGATAAGGCTCGGAAAGCGATTGAATCGCATGCAGCAGTGGGGCAGAGAGATACAGCTGAGGAAGCGGCAGAGAAGGTAATTATCAAAGTTGAGCAAAAAATAAAGAATGCAATAGCTGGAATGAATTCGAAGGGTATCGACACTATTGTGGCTTATGGAGGGGCAGGACCAATGCACATGACAGGATTGGTTAAAGAAAAAGAAATAAAGAGAATGATAGTTACTCCACATTCGGCTATTTTTTCTGCATTTGGAGAATCAATGATGGGCATTCTTCATACATACACAAGACCACTTTGGGAAAAATCGAATGCCGAGACATTGATTGGACAAATGAAAATGGATGCGGAGAAGGACATGAGATCTGAGGGATTTTCTTTAGATGAGATAAAATTTGATATAGATGCGATAAGTTATGATCCAGATGGAAGAATGGATGAGTTTGTCTCGGTGAATGAAAGAGGGAAGAAGAATGAGCTTGCTACATTAAGGCTTCATGCCAGGGGAGAGGCACCAATATCTGTGTTTACGGGAGGGAAATGTGGAGGTGAAGATCCATCTTCTGCCAGAATGGGGGAGCGGGAAGTGATATGGGAAGGTGAGAAAGTCATTACTCCAATATTCATATTTGAAAAATTACAGAGAGGAGCAATTGTAAAAGGACCGGCTATAATTGAATCAGGGGATACCACAATACCAGTATTGGAGGGGACTCTTTTGCGAGTAGATGCCCTTGGGAATGGAATTATAGGATCAAAAAAATCGGATATCTCAGGATAATAATTGAAGAGAGTTACAAAGGAGATTAAAGAGAACCCATCAAATCGTGGATAGTTTCGGGTGAAACTGAAGATGGGACGGTCCATTCGCTAGATAAGAGTGTATTAGTGGGAAAGGATTTAATGAATGTCTGGATTGATTCTTTTTCGGATGATAAAACTGAAGATGGAATTCCAAGACCAAAATGAATACCAGAAACTTGTGCAGATTTTATTGATTCTTCGGGGGAAGAAGTTGATCCAGTTATCAAATCGAATCCGAGGTCGGCTGCAGCTTT
>CAWVSQ010000056.1:0-4994 GCA_963933005.1 uncultured euryarchaeote | reverse complement strand
ACCTATATTTGAAGACCCTTTCTTAGAAGAACAGCGCTATTACGAAGAAACTAAACATTTTCCACTAATGCACACCGTGGTTATTCGGGATACGTTGCTAGAAAAACACCCCTGGATCGCAACAAATATCTACAAAGCATTTTCTGAAGCGCGTGACATATGTTTACAAAAACTAGAAGATCCTCGTTGGACGGCATTAGCTTGGGCACAAGAACATCTCGACCATCAACAGGACGTATTGGGAAAGAATCCTTGGCCCTACGGATTGGTACCTTCCAACCAGCGCACTCTCGATAAGTTGCTTGGATACGCGTACGACCAAGGCCTTACTCCTAAAAAATATTCTCCAGAAGAGCTGTTTGTTGAAAGCACGTTGGACCCCGAAATAGAAGGAAAAGAATACGTATCTGGGAAGTAGCTGCACATCCCCATTTTTGTTGTTTCAGTTATCTTGACTCTCTAGTGCTTCAACTATCCGTTCTGGTGTTATTGGCATTGTGTCAAATTCAATAGATAGGGCATTTGAAATCGCATTCCCAATTGCCGGGGCCGAAGCTATCATTCCCATTTCTCCAACACCCCTGGCCCCATATGGTCCCATCTCATCTTCCGTTTCAATTATGATAGTTTCCGATTCATAAGGCAATTCCATCGTCCCTGGGATGCGATAGTCTTTAAAATTAGGATTAATAACTAATCCTTTCTCATATATAATTTCTTCATACAGGGCACTAGCTATCCCCTGTCCAGTCGCACCTTCTATTTGTTGCTCAACATTTTTTGGATTCAAAGCACGCCCCACGTCCGTAGCGGTGACCATTCGAAGCACTTCGACTTTACCCGTTATCTGATTCACCGCAACCAATGCTGCTTGGCCCACTGGAGTCCAGAAAGCATGGTGCTTTCCACCTTTTCTAGAATCATATGTTGCAGTACCGATCAATTCGCCCCCTTCTTTTAACATGGTATTTGATACTCCTACCATTTGGCCATAATTTGAGAACAAATCATTAATAGAAATCCAACTTTTTTCTTTTCCTTTCAGAATTATTTTTCCATTTGATGTTTTCAAATCCGAAGAGTCTATCTTTTCATCAAATTCCCTGACCGCAAGATCAAATATTTTTTGTTTCACATCTGCTATTGCTTTTAGAACGGCATTTCCTGTATGGTATGTAAACCTACTTCCTGTTGGTCCTCTATCATAGGGACTATTAGCAGTGTTTCCTGCAATAATTTTAACTTTCTCCAATTCTATGTCAAAATCTTCCGCAATAATCTGAGTTAACACCGTTTCTGCACCTTGTCCAATTTCAGGTGCTCCTATGTATGCGATCACGTTCATATCCCGTTGAACTTTAATGGTTGCTGCTGCAGAAGACCTTGATACTGGCTTATTACCATAGGCAATTCCAGATCCTACTTTCCATTCTTCTGTATCATATTCTGGATATTCTTCACTTATGTCGATAGATCTCAATCTATCTGAAGGTTTTCTCAAACAAGCTTCAGTATCAATTTTTCCAAGTGTCTCTCCCTTCGCATTTGTATCGCCCGACCTCAGAAGATTCTTCGATCTATATTCTACTGGATCCAATCCCAATTCACGGGCAATCTTGTCCATATGACGTTCCATCGCCCAGTTAACCTCTGGCTTCCCAAAACCTCTAAATGCTGCGTATTTTGGTAAATTAGTATATACGGCACAACTTGTATATCTGACATTTGGAATTTTATACGAGCCAACTGTAACACTGGGGCCACTAACTGTACATCTAAAAACTTGCTCATTATATGCTCCAACGTTGAATAGAATTTCTGAATCTCTAGCTATAATTTTACCCTCTTTTGTGACTCCATCTTTTACTCTAACTATCACTTGGGGCCTGCTCACCCCCACCATGTATTCTTCCGCACGTGTCAGTTGGAGTCTTACTGGACGATCTGTTTTCTGTAGAATTCCAACCAAAATAGATTCCATGAATGGGGTGATTTTTCCACCAAAACCTCCTCCTACGTATGGGGATTTTATTTCTATATTTCCTGGCATCAATTCCGGATATGCCATACAAAGTTCAGTCTCAATATTATGTGGAACTTGTTGAGATGTCCAAATTTTTATCGTACTTCCTACCTGTCGCCCAACTGCAACATGAGGCTCCATCGAACAATGTTGAAGCGATTTAACTTCATATCTTCCTTCCACAACACAATCTGCATTTTCAAAAGCCAATTCCACATCACCCACTTCTAATGAATCCGTGTACATCAAATTCGGACGATTTACATACACATCATCCACATGATCCCTCTTTTCAAATCTAGGATCTCCTTGTTTTGCAAATTGATAATCCCGAACGTTTTCATGAACTGTGGCACGAGGATTTTCAGAAAACGCTTCTTCTAAGTCAAACACTGCTGGAAGTTCTTCATATTGGAGTTTGATTAGATTAACCGCCTTTTCCGCGATTTCTGGCGTTTCTGCAGCAACTGCTGCTATCGGTTCTCCTATATATCTAAGCTTCTCTGCTGCCAATATAGGCTGATCTAAAATAAACTGTCCCCTGCGCGTATCTGGCACATCTTTGTAAGTTATTATTACTTCTACTCCCTCAACCTTTTCTGCTTCTTCCAAATCAACTTTAATCAATCGGGCATGGGCAACTGGGCTAGTCAATAATTTTGCATGAAGCAAGCGATTCGGATTGATATCCATCGCGTATATTGCTTTGCCTGTAACTTTATCTGGCGCGTCTACCCTCGCAATGGATTCACCAACATGACGATTTTCATTATGCCTGTCTAGTCTAATTTTACCTTGGCTACTTTGACTCATTGCTTCACGCTTCCTTTCCTGCTGCTTGTCTAACCGCATCGATTATTTTAACATATCCTGTACATCTGCATAAGTTCCCACTTAGGCCCTCTCTTATTTCTTGAACTGTTGGATCCGGATTTTCTATCAGTAGAGATGTTGCTGCCATTATGAACCCTGGGATGCAGTAGCCACACTGAGATGCAAAACAATCTATAAAAGATTGTTGTAGCACAGAAAATTCGCCCTCTTTTGCCAAACCCTCTATAGTTGTAATTTTTTCTCCGACCACTTTCCCAACTGGTATGAGGCACGATTTGACGGCTTTATCTCCTAGTAAAACTGTACAAACGCCACATACTCCAGAGTCACAACTCTCCTTTGTACCTGTCAATCCTATATCCGATCTTAGGACGTCTCTAAGGGGTTTATATGGGGAAACATCAACCGTGTATCCCTTTCCATTTATTTCCAATCTTATTCCTTCCATTATGCATCATCCTCCAATTCCAATTTTACATCTTTAATTGTCTGTCTAGCAATTCTTTTAAAAACTATCTCTTTATACGATTTTGGTGTTTGAACATCCCCGATCAAATCTAGACCTTCCCCTAAAATCTCTACGGCATTTTCTATTGTTTCTTCTTCAATTTTAGTACCTTCTAATATTTTTTCTGCCTCTTTAGAACGCATAGGTGTGTCTCCACCGTTTGTCAATCCCACCCTTGCAACAGTACAAATCCCATTTTCATCTAGCGTCAATCTAACACAAACACCAGCTATGGCATAGTCCCCTTGTCTTGGAGTCATAGCTCTGTATTTTCCTCCCGAATATTTGGGCAATTTTGGAATTAGAATTTTAGTTAAAATTTCCCCCTCTTCTATTGCTGTCTCATAGTAATCTACAAAAAAATCTTCTAAGAGAATTCTTCTACTCCCCTGTGCACTTTGTATCTCTAACTCTGCGTCTAAAGTCAGTAAAACAGGAGGTGTATCCAATGCAGGATCTCCATATACTAGCCCCCCTCCAATTGTACCTTGATTCCTTACTTGGGGGCCTGAAATTTCTGAAGTTGCCCTTGTATAAAATCCAAATTCTTTCTCAATTAAGGGATTTTTCTTTATTTCAGCATATGTTGTAGCAGCCCCAATTTCAATATGTTCTCCCACTTCATCTATTCCTCTTATTTCTGTTATCTTGCTAATATCAACCAGCAAATCTGGATCCACCAATCCTTGGCGTATCAGTAACATCATTGTTTGCCCCCCTGCCACGATTTCTGCCCGACCCTCGCAACCCGATAATTTTTCTAGGGCATCCTCGACTGAAGAAGCAACGTGGTATTCCCCCATGGTATGATCTATAAGAGAGTTGGAGTCTGATCAGTAAATATATTTGGACATGTTGTCTTGATGCTTTTTTGTAGATATGATCGTTATTGCAATCTTTTAACACCTATCATAAGCCCAACCCCTGCCAACAAACCTGTAACCCCTACAACTGTGAATGCCATTGATATGTCGGATATAATTAGCATAAGTGCAATCATCCCTGGGCCTACCACTTTACCCAAATTTTGGAATGTCGTCGCAACCGAAACTGCTCCCCCTCTCATACCTTCTGGGGCCAGTTGGTTAACTAAACTTTTTTGCCCAGGGCTTACCACCCCATCCCCGAACCCATATAATGTTGCTCCAATTGCAATTATTATCGGTGTAGGGTGGACTCCCATAATTATGATGCCCAAACTCCCTATGACGAACCCTCCTATTATTATGTCGATGGTAGAAAATTTATTAGACATTCTCCCGACTTGTGTGGAACTTATGAACGATACAATTCCTTTTATAGCTACTAATAGTCCTGCAGCTTTGACATCAAGTCCTGCACCTCCTATTGCCAACACTGAAATGTAGGTAAGGAATCCAAATAATAATAAAAATCTAATCACAAAAGTCGTAACCAAACATGCCATTCTCGGTTTGCTAACAAATAAAACCAACTCATCTATGTAATCTTTCATGGACGAACTCGCAGTTTGAGTCGATTGTGGAATAACGTACCACGCCCATATGGCTACTGGAACTGAAATTAAATAAAGCAAAAATGGATATCTCCATGAATATACAAATAATATCCCACTTAGTATGGGTACTCCTATTATTCCAACATTTATAC
>CAWVSQ010000055.1:0-5103 GCA_963933005.1 uncultured euryarchaeote | reverse complement strand
GCTTATTGCATCTTCAAATGATAATAGGTTAAATCCAAACTCATTGTGGGCACGTTCGTTGGAAATGTTAAATTGGAAGGTTGGTTCCTTGGTTGAATCGGGGACGAAATTGCCACCTAAAACTGTGTTAACAGTTTCTGCTATTTCAGCAAGAGAGATGAGATTTCCCCCAGTATTATAAACATCAAAATTGAGTTTTTTTGCCAGAGTTACTTTTTCAAATAAATCAACAACGTCGTCAACGTAGACTAGTCCGAATGTGGAATCGGGGTGCATAGGGACGTTGGTGGTTTTCCCAGCCACAGCATCTTCTACGAAACTGCCTACCCACGGGTAACCAGTATATCTCCCAGGTCCAAAAACAGTGCTTGGTCGAATGGCACATATATCTAAATCTTCACGGGAAGCATACAACAATGCTTGATATTCGTTCATATGTTTTAGTGCTGAATAATAGGAAGCGGTGTTGAATGCGGTATAAGGAGAATAGGGACGTGGAGAATCTTCAGATACCACGATTCCGTCTTCATAATCTAGGGAACTATAAACACCAAGAGTGCTCGCCCACACGACGCGGGGGACACTAGCTTCTACAGATGCTCGAAAGACATTATCTACTCCGAGAAGATTAACACGTAGAGATAAACTGAGGTCTTGAAGTGCACCGCGTCCAACGAGATATGCGAGATGGACTATTCTATCGGGTTCATATTTAGTGAGGGTCTGCAGGACTTCATCATAATTCGTGACATCTCCTTGGACTAATTCTACACCGTCAAGATTTGGGGTAGCACCTGTATCAAGATCCATGCAGACTACGGATTCGCCCTGTTCAATGAATCTTGAGGTAAGATTCCTCCCAATCAGACCGGAAGAACCTATAATTAAAGTTTTCATACTACAAAGTTTGGTAATATAGAATATTAAATGTCCCCGATTAGATTATCAGTGGGAATCGTAGAAGAAAATGGTACAAGAGATCAGATTATTGAAATCCAATACGGTTTCTCTGGATAGAAGTTGGAAGTCCAGTGCTACCTTTAAATTCGTCTTGTATGGAGTGGTAGTATTCCAGAAGATCGGGAGTCATTGTTGGCCGAACTGAATCCAAAGCTTTACGGAAATGACGCATTTCTACTTCGTTTGAGTTGGTGTCTTCGCGAAGAGCTTCAATGGCTGCTTCTCTAGCTATGCTAGCTATGTCACTGCCAACATAACCTTCGGTTATTTCAGCGAGTTCTGTTAGACCTACCTCAGATGCCAAAGGCATGTCTTGTGTATGGATTTTGAAAATCTCTTTTCGCCCTTCCAATCCAGGTTCTTCTACCATCACTAATCTATCAAATCTCCCAGATCGGACTAGTGCTGGATCGATCATATCGGGGCGATTAGTGGCTCCAATGACTACTACATCGGTGAGCTCTTCCAACCCATCTAATTCAGTAAGTAATTGGTTAACAACTCGTTGGGATACATTACTACCGAATTCATACCCCCTATTAGGAGCAAGTGCATCTAGCTCATCGAAAAATATAACAGCAGGTGAGACTTGGGCAGCTTTTCTGAATACTTCCCGGATGGCTTTTTCTGATTCTCCGACCCACTTTGAAAGAAGTTGAGGTCCGCGTATAGAGATAAAATTTGCGTTAGTTTCTGTTGCTACCGCTTTTGCTAGGAGTGTTTTTCCAGTCCCAGGAGGACCATACAGTAAGATTCCAGAAGGGGGAGAAATTCCCATTCTTGAAAATCTTTCGGGATTGGTTAATGGCCATTCAACAGACTCTCTAAGATCTCTCTTTGCATCTTCAAGTCCCCCGACTTCGTCCCAACTGACGTTTGGTATTTCAACCAAAACCTCTCTCATTGCACTAGGTCCTATTTCTTGAAGAGCTAGATTGAAATCTTCATTAGTTACGATCATAGTATCAATTAGATCTTGAGATATTTCTTCGGAATCGAGATCGATTTCTGGCAGATACCTTCGAAGTGTTTTCATTGCAGCTTCTTTTGTCAGAGATTCTATATCCGCACCAACGAAACCGTGGGTATCTCTAGCTAGATCATCTAGATCAATAGAATCGTCTAGTGGCATCCCTCTAGTGTGTATCTGAAGGATCTCATGACGGTCAGTCGTGGAGGGCACACCTATTTCTATTTCACGGTCGAAACGCCCAGGTCTTCGAAGGGCGGGATCGATTGCATCGAGACGATTAGTGGCTCCAATGACAATTACTTCTCCACGAGATTCGAGCCCGTCCATCATAGTGAGTAACTGAGCAACTACACGGCGCTCTACTTCGCCAGTTACCTCTTCACGTTTAGGTGCTATAGAATCTAGTTCGTCTATGAAAATTATAGAGGGTGCTTCTTTGGCTGCGTCTTCAAAAATGGAACGTAATTGTTGTTCAGATTCTCCATAGTATTTTGAGATAATTTCAGGTCCCGCGATCGAGAAAAATCTTGCACTGGTTTCACTTGCAACAGCTTTTGCTAGGAGTGTTTTTCCAGTCCCAGGAGGACCATGTAAAAGTACTCCTTGGGGAGGATCAATACCGAGTTTTTCGAAGATTGAAGGATGTTTGAGAGGCAATTCAATCATCTCTCTGACTCTATGTATTTCGTCGGACAGGCCGCCGATATCTTCATATGTGATGGCACTGCTTACTTTCTCAAATCCAGATATGGGTTCATCCCGGAGTTGGACCTCTGTATTTTCAGATACCACAACAATCCCATCGGGAACTGTTTCTGTGGCTATGAGAGGGATTGCTTGTCCAGGAGATCGCATGAATGGGTGACTTGTGCTAGACATTATAGGGACCAGATCTCCTGAAATAATGGGGCGTTTAAGAATCTGTCTTCGGATCATACTAGCTGCGTCTTCGCCGAACCGGATGGTGCTAGCCCTAGGAGGGGCAAAAACTACTTTTTCTGCAGGGATAGAGTCTATCTTTTGGATCGAAACTTTCTCCCCAAGGCTAACATTGGCATTTTGACGTGTGAAACCATCTATCCTGACAGTATTGGTATTCCAATCTTGTCGATCTGCTCGCCATACCTTTGCTGCAGTTTCTTTTCCTCCGGTAATTCGGATTATATCTCCAGGGCTGAGTTTTAAATGAAGAAGTGTATCAGGATCTAAACGTGCGATCCCCCTACCAGAATCATTGGGGTAGGCTTTTGTCACTTCTAAGTCGACTATTTGGTCTTCAGAGGGCATAGTACTATTTTGTAAGTACCACCTGGGGTTCATAGAACATATGCTTTATCTATTGAAAAAAGTAAGAAAAACCCATATGTACTCGGTAGTTGGGTGTGACAAGTGTCAGACAATATGGATAGTTGATATGCGACCGAAAACTGTTAAATGCCCCAGATGTAGTAAGAGGCACAGTTTTAGGAAGCTTAGAAAATTCGCAGAAGTGGAAGACATAGAAGTCGCCCGGGGGGTACGAACTCAATTGTTGTCAAGTAATGTGAAGAAAGTCAATGGCGAAGAAAATTTAGAGAAGTGGCAATAGTCATCTTCCGAGTCTTTCGTGGGCACTTGATAGATCGCGAGAGCCTAGTGCAGAAAGTAAGGATAGCTCCCCTGCGAGGACGCCTGCGGATATTATTTCTGCAAATGAATCTGCATTGGACCCAGGTGGGTTTCCTCCGCCTCGAACGCCTAGAATATCAAGTGCTTCAGATTGAGAAGGTAAATGCGTCCCACCTCCGATAGTTCCTATTTCAAGGCTTAGGAGTGTGACACTTAGATATAGTCCTCCGTCTCGGATATCGGCGGTTGTGATAACGTTGGCGCCTTCTACGACTTGTGCTGCATCTTGACCGGTTGCTAAGAAAATTGCTGCAATGATATTTGCTGCTTGGGCATTGTGGCCCAGGCTGACCGCTCTGGCACTACCTATGTGATTTTTTTGAGTATTAATCTCCACAATGGATTCAGGAGTTGTATGGAGTTTGTCTTCTATTATCTTTCGGGGGATTAGAATATCGGCTGAAACTGTTCTTCCACGGCCTTCGATCGCATTAATAGCAGCTGGTTTTTTATCAGAACAGAGATTTCCAGAAAGTGAAATGAGTTTCGCTGGAGTTTGTGTTTCTATGAATTCGGATACCTTTTTAGTAGAAATTGTGACCATGTTCATGCCCATTGCATCTTTAGTGTCGTAAGAAAATCTCAGAAAAATAGAGTTTCCAACTACGTATGGTTTGATTCCTACTAACTCTCCGTGGTTAGTGGTAGAGTTGGCTATTTCTTCTAGTTCGGGATAATTGGTAGAGATCCAATTTATGAAATCCAAAGATTCAGAAACATTAGCGACTTTAAATACAGGGGCCCGTGTCATCGCATTGTTGAATACTCTGGCGATAGCCCCACCCGCATTTCGAATGGCAGAGCACCCTCGGTTGACACTAGCGACTAATGCTCCTTCAGTGGTTGCCAAAGGGAGGTAAAATGATCCTTCTGTGGCAGATCCAAGTACGGTGATGGGGCCGGCGATCCCCACAGGTATTTGTACGGATCCAATCATATTTTCGATATTGGTTGAAGCTAATTTTGCATCGAAAGTATAATTTCCAATAGAAGAGAGTTTGACATTTAATTCAGATTCTAGTATCTGTCGGCGGATATTAGCTGCGAGATCAGGATCGACGTGTTCCTCAAGTTCGTGAAGTTTAAGCTCCCCTTTTTGGACACGTTTTAATATGTCGTTCGTGCTCATATTGAGGAAATAAAGCTGCTAAAGCTTAAATGGTGATTAAATGAAAGTCTCATTTCAGACACTGTGAGCAGAAATTCTCTAATATTTTATTTCCTAGAGGTGTCAGAAAACTTTCAGGATGAAATTGGACACCTTCATGAGGTTTTTTTGCATGACGAACCCCCATAAGAAGGTGGACTTCGTCAAGAGTCCAAGCTGTGGGAATGAGGAAGTCGGGTATGTTACTTTCTTCAGCTGTTAGAGAATGATACCGACCAGCAACAAATGGGTCGGGCAGATTGGATAAAACGCCAGACCCATCATGAGTTATATGGGAAATTTTTCCATGTACAACGGAAGGGGCGTGAATAATAGAGACTCCATTTGCAGCACA
>CAWVSQ010000054.1:0-5316 GCA_963933005.1 uncultured euryarchaeote | reverse complement strand
TTATGGATTCGATGGAATTGTATCTCGAAGTCCTGTGGGCGATATGCCCCCTTCAAACTTACAAACAATTTCAGACACATTCAATATAGAAGTTTTTTCCGGAATTGAACTTTATGAGAAAAACCAATCTACTTTGAGTGGTCATCTAAGTAAAACTAGAAACAAAACCCCCTTATTGTGCATTCGCGGCGGGGACCCTTCACTCAATCTTTTTGCTAGTAAACAAAAGAATCTCGACGTTCTTTGTCACCCTCTTGGGGGTCAAAAAACTATAAATCATGTCATGGTAAAAGAGGCAAAAAGAAATAATGTCCGGATAGAATTAAATTTCAGCGAGCTCCTCCGTGAAAGTGGTAAAAATAGGATTAAATCTCTCAACCATCTTAGAAAACAATGGAATCTCATATCTGCATATGATGCCCCATTTGTTGTTAGTTCTGATCCTGCATCCCATCTAGATTTGCGCTCTCCCCGGGAACTAATGGCTGTAGGAAGTCTAGTAGGAATGGAGCCCGAGGATATTGAAACGGGTCTTTCAGAATGGGGAAAAATAATAAATAAAAACCTCGATAATCTCTCTGGAAAGTATGCCGATGTAGGGGTAAAACGCGGAAAATATGGTGATTCTAATTGAAGCCTCTCCCAAAACACCTTCGTCCCCGTTATCGGTATATTGTAGTTTCAATAGAGTCTTGGCCAACTGCTCAATTAGACAAACGCACATTTCAACACGCAATATGGGCTTCCACAAGTAGATTATTCGGTGATATTGGTGCCACAACTGCAGATTTATTCCTCATTCGATTTGAATTTTCTAATGGCTCTGGATGGGGGATAATTAGAACCCGTAGAGATGCTTTACCCATCGCAAGATCAAGTATAGCCTGCATTTCAAAAATAAACGAATTTTCTGTAGGTATTATCGTTCGAGGAGTCAGTGGGACAATCAAAAGTTGTGAAGACAAATACCTCTCCGAACCATCCGAACCAGTCATCTCCGGAGAACACCTTTTCAACACAAAAATGTCCCCCTCCTTTACCAGAGGCAACTGCATCGATATCCAAACCGATACTGATTTTATTGGAGCAACCCACCTAGATGTTACCTAAGTGATATAGAATGCATGGCCAAGCACAACAACAAGCATACGATAGGGGCATCACAATATTCTCTCCCGACGGCAGGCTTTACCAAGTAGAGTATGCCCGAGAAGCTGTTAAAAGAGGATCTCCTAGCATTGGAATCCGAACTTCTGATGGAATTGTACTAGCAGCGGATACTTCTACACGCCAACTCCTCCAAGAACGCTCTTCCGTGGAAAAAATCCATAAAGCAGATGATCATATTGGAGTTGCATCTGCAGGACACGTTGCAGACGCAAGACAATTAATTGACTTTGCACGCCAAATGGCTCAAATAAATCGATTACGATATCAAGAGCCAATTGGAATTGAAGCATTGTCCAAATTTGTCACTGATCATATCCAACAATACACCCAAATCGGGGGGGCAAGACCCTTCGGATCTTCTCTTATTATAGGGGGGATTGAAGATGGTTCCCCCCGTCTATTTGAAACAGATCCTTCTGGGACTCCTTATGAATGGAAAGCAGTATCCATTGGGTCCGATAGGCCAAAAATAAGGACATTTTTGGAAGAAAATTATTCTTCGGATCTATCTTTGGAAGATGGTATTGGACTCGCTCTAAAATCATTGGCAGAGGCCAGTGAAGATGGGCTAGAAGCTGATGGAATTGGAGTAGCAACCATACCTGTTGAAACCGCTCTTTTTGGTTCTATAGACTCCAAAGAAGTAGGCAAACACATTAAAAAACTAAAACTTACCCCGAAAAAGAATAAAGACGATAAAAAGAATAAAGACGATAAAAAGTAGACTTTTTTCATTTCCCCCCCGCTAACGCACTTTTTTACCTGAGCATCTCTATGTATCCTTATGATCTCCCTAGACAAAGCAGTTATCGCACGTCTAGAAAAATCTGGATCGCGCTTTGAAGTTCTAGTCGATCCCGATGCAGCTCTACTGATTTCTTCCGGAAATTTCGATGGAAATATAGAAGATGTGATCGCAGCACAAGACGTGTTTGAAGATGTTTCTCGCGGTGATCGGCCGGCAGAAGAAAATCTAATAAAGGTATTCAACACGACCGATCCCCTCCTTATCATCCCCGAAGTCATACGACTAGGCGATATCCAAATCACAGCTGAACAACGCCGGGAAATGCAAGCACAAAAGCACCGAAAACTTATCACTATAATCACTCGGAATGCCATCAATCCTCAGATGAATAATGCTCCTCACCCTCCTGCTAGAATTGAAGCTGCACTCGATCAAGCTGGTTTCCGTGTTGACCCGTTAAAACCTGTTGAAAATCAGGTTGGGGATGCACTCGACGCCCTTCGACCCTTGATACCCATTCGATTTGAAGAAATATCCATTGCAGTTCGATTCCCCTCCTCGTATGCTGGAAAAGCACAAGCCCAAATCCGGGCATTTGGTGCTCTTCAAAAAGAAGAGTGGCAAAATGATGGATCTTGGATTGGAGTCATCCGATTCCCTGCTGGGATGCAAGACGAATTCTATAACTTAGCAAATGGATTGTCACAAGGTGAGGCAGAAACTAGAATCATAAAAGATAAAAATTAATTTACTTTTATATTTTTAACCGCTCATCCATATTTAAATCCCAAAAGAAAACCACCCATAAAACCCGCTCCTATAGATACCGTTTCTACCATTGTAACTATCCAAGAAGGGGGTGCACCAGCAACCGCAACATCCTCAATTCCTGAAAATGAACTTCCAACCTTGCCCCAATCAACTTGAATCACACCTCTAGACTCTAAAAGTTTAAACAGTACTATTTCTATCCCTATTATTACTGCAATTAATTTTGCCAATTTTTTAGTGGTAAAACCAATAATGGCACCAATAATGGCACCGGTTCCTAAATCACGTCCCAATTGTTGGATTTCAATTTCCACAGAATGACATTTATTCCCCTTGGATAAATACTATCTCAGTCCCCTTTCACTTTCTCTATAATTTCCACTTTCCCAATTGAAGTGGTGGGATATTTTCCATCTTTATCTTTCTCAATGGCCTTGACCATATCCCATATCGTATTCAAACCTATACTTAATCCTACAAGAGCTTCCATTTCACACCCAGTTTTCCCAAATGTTTCGACCTCAACTTCCATAATAACTTTATCTTTTTCGACTAAAAATTCTACTTCAATTCCATTTATTTCTATTTGATGGCAAAGTGGAATTATCTCCCATGTATGTTTGACTGCATCAATTGCACCTACTCTAGCAACTGATAACACATTGCCCTTCGCCACCGAATCTTTCTCAATGGCATCTATAGTCGAAGCTTTCAACCTAATCTCACCCCTTGCTTTTGCCTTTCTTATAACATTTTTCTTGTTTCCAATATTTACCATATTTGCATCTCCTTTATGATCAATATGGGTCAGTTTATCATTCATGTTTTCCTCCCAATGCCATCGGAATGTGTGGGAGCAAATCTGTGGGCAATAATCCATATCCTCCTTTTTCCTCCACCGCAAGATCTCCTGACATCCCCACCACATATGCAGCTATTGTGGCAGCTGTAAAGCTTTCTTGAGTACAAAATAATGCCCCTACAACTCCTGCAAGTATGTCTCCTGTTCCTCCCACCGTCATCCCTGGATTCCCTGTCCGATTAACACGAGTATCTTTCCCATTCGAGATTATGTCCCGCTCCCCTTTGACTAGGGTCACTTGACCCAACTCTCCAGTAAACTTTTCCACCATTTCCATTTGTTCATCCAATTCACCCGTAAGATTTGGTCCTCCCATTTCTATAAATTCACCCATATGCGGCGTACAAATGAACTCAGCTGAAGATTCAAGATTTCGAACGATTTCAAGGGCATCCGCATCAACAACAGCCTTGCCCTCATATTTTTCCAAAAATAATTTTATAGCCATTTTAGTTTTTTCATCATTTCCCAACCCTGGGCCAATTACCACAACATCCATTTCGAATGACCTTTCTACCAACTCATCAACGTGATCTGGTAATAACAATTCACCCTCAAATGGCTCAACTATTATGTCCGGCGTATACCCCTGAACCTCATTTGCTATCGAAGATGGAACTGCCACATACGCAAGATCTGCTCCTGCCCTTAGGGCTCCTAACGAACATAGGAGGGGTGCCCCTGTATATGGGCCTCCTCCTATTACCATCACACGTCCAAAGTCCCCTTTATGTTTCTTCTTAGGCCGTTCCAATGGAAGAAGATCTCCCGGTCCAACAAAAATACTAGCTGCCCTTGGGATTCCAATATCTGCAATAATTACATTTTCATGTGATTTTATTCCCGGTTTCAAATCGTGAAATGTTACTATCAAATTGGAATCAACTGAAATCCCAATATCTCCTTTGTCTGCATCAAGCCCCGAAGGAACATCCACTGAAATCACCGTTGATTCTGCCTCATTTATTATCTCAATTATGGATCGATCTGGTTCCCTCACAGGGCCATTTATTCCTGTTCCTAATAGCCCATCCACTATTATATCTGGATCTTCCAATTTTAATTCTGATATATCTCTTATAATATGAGTATCATATCCATATGTTTGTAACACATCCCAATTTCCTCTTGCGGCAGGACTTGTTATCAATTCTGGTCTACCTATCAAATAAATTTTCACTTCAAATTCTTTGAGAAAGCGTGCAGAAACAAAAGCATCACCCCCATTGTTTCCTCTACCGCCTATGATTGCTATTTTTTCTCCCCCCGAAGCAATTTTTTTAACCTCCAGTGCAACCGCGTGCCCACTAGATTCCATAAGCTGTCTCTGCGAAACCCCCAGCTCAGCAGCATTTAGATCTACCATTGCCATCCTCTTCGCAGTTATCATCACACATTCTTTAGACAGGCAGCGCGTTAAATCCTCCTTTATGCCCTATATCGGCGATTTTCTATTCATCCAATGATACTATTTTACTAGTCCTTCCCGCTTCATGACGCAAGTAATGAAAAATGTAGGTTTGTACATACCCTGCATATGGTCCAAACTCATTTCTTACAGCTTGAGACATATCTCGATATGATTTATGGTTGCAATTTGGATAGTGGATTTCAATTGTAGACCTAATCCATGTATCGAGAGGGACTGCTTCTAGATGCCCTAGCGAAAATAAACAAATGCAGTCTGCAACCTTTTGTCCAACGCCTTTTAATTCTGTTAATTTATCTCTATTTTGTTCATAATCTTCAATAATATAGGCGATTC
>CAWVSQ010000053.1:0-5364 GCA_963933005.1 uncultured euryarchaeote | reverse complement strand
CTCTGTGAAAACAACAGTATCACCATCCCATTCAGCGATAGTACAATGAGTATCTAGATTGCAGGGATTTACTCGGGGGGAGACGTATTCATGTTCAAAAATAAAATCTGCCTCGAGGAATCCTTTTTCAACATCTCCTATATTGACATAATGGTAATCATCTATATTTTGTATATACTCACTATTCTCAACTACGAATTCATGTCGACCGTGTTGACCAAAGTCGGGATTGTTTACATCGTGAACCTTAGGAGATCCAGATTGAATTGCTTTTTTTGGATCGTGGATTGAAGGGAGGGGTTCAAGGGTTGAAATGATTGATTCTGCGGCTTGTATAGCCAACTCGTGGGTAGTTGCAGCCACCGCTGCAATGACATCGCCATAATATCGGACACGGTTATCAAATTGTCCCAGTAGCTGGTCTCGAGTTACTATGGCCGTCACACCTTCGATTGATTCTGCTGCGGACGTGTCTATAGACTTGATGACGGCATGGACGTATTTCGAACGAACGACTGCGGCGTGAAGAACACCGTCAGGTTGAATGTCGGATCCATATTTTGCCGTTCCAGTTACTTTATCATCCATATCCACTTTAACCACGTTTTGGCCAACCGATTCAAGGGAAGATCTTTTTTCGTTGTTAAGATCGATAGATGATTTAAATTTTGTAGACATTATTATTTAGCAAACCCAAAGAATAGGGCATGGGGTATTATTTTGAAGTTAAGATTCAAGAAATATTAAACTCGTTGGTTGAAAGCCGTTACTTCAATTTCTACTTTTGCACCAGGTGCTATTTCGTTGATTCCAACGGCACTTCGCGCGGGGTAAGGTGGAGAAAAGATTTCTCGATAGGCGGCATCGAAAGATGATTTGTCTTTTAAATCTGTGAAAAAGACAGTGTTTCGAACTACATCATCAAGAGTACAGCCTGCAGCATGAAGAACATTTGAAACATTTTTAAAAATTTGTATAGTTTGTTCACCTACATCTTCACTTACTATTTCTCGGGTTTTGGGATCCCTGCCCGTCTGGCCTGAAATGAAAATAAAATTTCCGACCCGTATGGCTTGGGAGATGGGGGCAGATGGCGTCACACCTTTCTGCGTTCTAATCTCTTCGATCATACGGCATAAGAGGGAAACTGAAAATAAAGGTCCTCCTATATAGATCTAAACAGAAAAAACAGATTGGAGATTAGTTAGATGCGTCGAACGTGAATCTCGATTGGACTGCGACAACAAGTAGTAGGAATACCATGATGATCAAAGATCCTGCTGCAATCATCGGCAATGCACTAGGCGCGTTGTTGTATAGGAACAGTAGCACAGTCATTAAAACAGAGTTTCCTGCAGTTATGAGAAGTACGACCGCACTAACTTCTTTTACAGCGTCAATGAACACAAATAAAAATGCATTCAAAATACCACCTTTAAGTAAAGGAGTTACAATACCACGGAAAGTAGTAAACCAAGATGCTCCACTGATTCTGGATGCTTCTTCTAGTTCGTCAGATATGGTTATCAATGCAGAGGATATCATCCGAGTCCCGTGGGGGATTTTAAGCAAGATAAGGGAGAGGATCATTGGCCACAAGGTACCGTATAGGTGTTTGAATGGACCGATTAGAATGAGCCAGAAAATAGCTACACCATAAACAATTGGGGGCAACCCAAGAGGAATTGTGGCTATGTAATCCGCAGCTTGATTGACCTTTCGGCCTCGGATGACTATGTCGGATTTAAGTGCTGTGTAAGATATGAAGATACCAAGAAGAACGACACCAATTCCATCTGCGAATGAAATTAAAAATGTGTTCCAAGTAGCTTCGGGGATACCAGCAGTTCCAACGAACTGGGTGAAGTTTCTAGTTGTCATCATAGAGGGTTCGAATAGCTCTGCAAGGTTTGGTGCGAAAGCTAGAGCAAGTACACCTATCAAAGGTAGGATGAAAGCTGTAAATGCGAAGAAGAAACAGATTCCAGTCCCAACATATCGGAATTTTCCAAGGTCATGTTTTGTGTGACGTTCGGATTTTCCGGTTACGGTTTGGAATCTGAAACTGTCCTTAGTTAAGCGGTGGTACAGCCAGATCATGAACACAGCAATCCCTGCATACACGATAGAGTATATAGTTGCTAGATCATATCTGGGGAAAATGTTGAAGAACACTGTTTTAAAGATAATGGTAGCAAATGTGTCGATTCCACCTTTTGAAGATCCGAATACGAATGGATATTCAAAGTTACCAAAGGAGTAGATTGAAGAAAGTAGGAATACGGACATCATACCAGGGACTAATAGAGGCAATGTAACTGTTAAAAATGTCGTTAAAATGCTAGACCCAGTGGATCTTGCTGCCTCTTCTAAGCTAGAAGATACAGATTGGATAGCAGGTTCCATTAAAAGGTAAGATAGAGATAGAGAAGAGATACCCATAACGAATACACAACCTTCCAGAGTGTAGAGATCGAAAAGAACTATCCCGAAAAGTTCCTTCCCGGCTTTATTAAATATACCAATAGAAGGGCTCAGAATTGCCACCCATCCAATGGATTTGACTAGTGCTGGCATGGTGAGAGGAATAATCGCCAAAATACGGAGAAGTTTTTTCCCCGGGGCGTTTGTTCGGACTAGAATCCAAGCGTATATGGTTCCAATGAAGGTCCCCATTGCTCCAGCACCTATACCAATAACCAGGGTATTATAAAATATAGTGACTCCCGCAAGTCCCCACAGTATGTCTACGATCTTTTTAAAAGTAATCGCTTCATCCCTAGTTGGGGCGAAATAAGTACTTCCGAAAAACATCACAACGACAAGTGAAGTGAACAGAAAGAAAATCAGGAGTGTTACGATCGCAGGAAGCCATTCCATGTTGAATCGCGACAATAAATTTTTTAATTTACCTGTTTTATTTAGGTTTGCAATAGATTTGCTAATTGCTGACATCTGATAACATTGATCTACCTACTCCATTAAATGTTGCGAATATCAACTGCAGTCGAAATGAAGGTAGATAAGTCAAGATTTAAGGCAAATAATGCCTTTACAATAGCATGAAATCTGTAAGATTTAGAGATGATGGGGGCCATATTAGAGAAGGTACTTGGAAAAATGGAACAATTGAATTTTGTGGTAAAGTGTATGACTCAGAGGATGTAGAAATAGTTCCACCATCGAATCCCAGTAAAATAATAGCCACAGGTTTTAATTATGAGGGTTTGATTGATCGGTTGGGTGTTAAGACTCCGAATCGTCCACGTTTGTTTTTTAAAACGCCGAACACGATTACTAGTCACGGTAAGATTGCTGAGATTCCTGAGGGGTTATCTGCGGTTTATGAAGGGGAAATTGGAGTCATAATAGGAAAGCAATGTAGAAATGTAAAGGTGGGGGAAGAGAAAAAATATATAGCAGGTTTCACTTGTGTGGACGACATATCTATTGGGGAAGAATTGGAGGATGATCCAGGAGCTGTCCGGAAAAGTGGGTTTGATACAGCAACGCCAATTGGTCCAGTTATGGCTTCCATAGATTTAGTACCAGAATGTCCGAATATGGAGATTAAAATCAATGGTAAGGTGGAAAGGTCCACAGATTTTTCTGGGCAATTATTTTCTATGGGAGAGATATTGGCAGAGATAACGAAGTACATAACTTTAGAACCAGGAGATATATTCACAACGGGTACTCCGGTGGAGCCAGGACTAGTTTCTGATGGAGATATAGTGGAAATATATATAGAAGGGATTGAAACGCTGCGTCATGGGATCCGATTGGCAAAATAGAAACTAAAAGGTCGTAAATAACCGATAAAGTAATACTTAAGAAGCAGATGCTTCACAATATGGGAAATGAAAAACAGTATAGAAAGAAGAGGGAAATACAAGAAGTTGATGTAAAATCCCAAGAATGGGGGTCTGATTTTGTTGCTGATTTGATTAAAGCATATGGGTTTGATTTTGTAACATTTAACCCAGGAGCATCTTTCAGAGGAGTGGAAGAGTCCATAGTGAACTATAACGATAATGTTCCGAAGGTGATCACTACACCGAATGAATCTTTATCAGTGTCAATTGCTCATGGATATGCCAAGGCTACAGGCGAACCTGCACTTTGTATTTTGCACAATGTGGTGGGAACTTTAAACGGGTCAATGGGAATATACAATGCGTATGCTGATAGGGTCCCAATTGTGATTCTTTCGGGCACAGGCCCCATGCGTAAATCGAAACGGAGACCATGGATAGACTGGATTCATACGGCTCAGTGGCAAGGGAATCTAGTTCGGGGATATACCAAATGGGATGACCAACCGGTCCACATAGATGGTGTTGCAGATTCGATAACAAGAGCATACAGAATTGCAAATACACCTCCAAAGGGTCCAGTATATGTGGTATTGGATCACGAAGTTCAAGAATGCCACCTAGATGCCCCTATAGAAATACCAAATTTAGATAAATTGATGGCCCCGTCTCGAATGGGTGCAGATCCGGATGCGATAGAGAAGGCAGCTGAAATATTAGTTGATGCAAAATTGCCAGTGATATTTGTTGACCAAGTAGGAGATTCAAGGGCTGCAGTTAATTCGCTCATAGAACTAGCAGAGACTCTGGGTGCGCCAGTAGTAGACAAGCGGATGCGCCGTTATAATTTTCCAAATACACATCCGCTCGACCTGTCAGGGACTGAGGTTTACAAAAACGCTGATGTGCTTCTTGCGATTGATGTGTGGGACATAGACTATTGCACGAAGAAAGAGATTGGAATAACTCATACGATGACAGATCAAATTGAGGGAGAATACAAGATAATAACAATTGGGACAGATGATTTAGAATCATCTAGTTTGATTCCAGAATATTATGCAATTAGAGAGACTGAGGTGTCTATTCTAGCAGATAGTGAATTGGCAATTCCAGCATTGAAAGACGCCATTGTAAAACATATTGGAGGTAATAAAGAAATCAAGGACAAGATACAAAAACGAGCACAAAAAATGGGTAAAATTCATTCAGATCAAAGAATGGAATGGAGGTCATCTATCGAGGAAACTTGGGATGAAAAACCAATAGCACCTTCACGGTTAGCCCAGGAGATATGGGAAGTAATACGAGATGATGATTGGATACTTGTCAATGGAAGGCTTGCGTACGGGGGTTGGCCACACAAACTCTGGGAGATTGATGAATTTGATCAATACTTTGGGGGAGATTCGGGTGGCGGGGGTGTTGGGTACGGTATTGGAGGTGCCATAGGAGGGGCACTAGCTTATCTCGATAGTGGGAAACTTCCAATAAACCTACAACAAGATGGGAGTTTGTTGCAATTCCCAAGTGCACTGTGGATAATAGG
>CAWVSQ010000052.1:0-5422 GCA_963933005.1 uncultured euryarchaeote | reverse complement strand
ACTAGCAGAAGCGATTTCAAACGGTACCCTTGCAGGCGCCGCAATAGATGTTTTTTCCGAAGAACCTGTTTCTCCTGATAACCCACTTCTTGGCCTGCAAAATGTTATTGTTACCCCTCATCTCGGGGCCAGCACCGAAGCTGCACAAGAAAACGTTTCTCTTGATATAGCCGCACAAATAATCGCAGCATTAAGTGGAAACCCTGTTGAAAATTCTCTTAATTCTCCTTCCCTTGACGAGGCAACTTTCTCAAAAATATATCCCTATATCGGTCTTATGGAAACTGCAGGTAACCTTGCAATTCAATTACTCACAAAACCAGTTACTTCTGTTGAATTAACATATTCTGGAGAGATCGCATCTCTAGATCTCAGCATTGCCACGGCAAGTGCATTAAAAGGTGTTTTTACTTCACTCGAGTGGAGAATTAACTCCGTAAATGCGCTCCGCGTAGCACAAGAACGCGGAGTTAGCATCCAAGAGAATAAAAATCCCCATATAGATGGTTTCCAAAGTTTAGCCTCTGTCACCCTTCGAAGCAACGACGAATCCATCTGTGTAGAAGGAACAGTTTTCGCCAATGACGACCCCCGAATTGTCAGCATAGATGGATTTAGGATCGATGCAATTCCTTCTGGACATATGCTTATATCTCGAAATCTAGATCGCCCCGGTGTTATCGGATTTATAGGTACTGTTCTAGGTGAACATAAAATAAATATTGGGGCAATGTTTAACTCTAGAGAAACTATTGGGGGTGGTGCACTCACCGTCTATAATATAGACGATCCAATATCTGAAGATGTCCGGAAACAACTAATGTCAGACGATCGTATCACTGATATTTATTGCATTTCTCTGACCAACTGAATAAATGCTTTTAGTTTAAAATAGCCCGCATAACTTCTTCCACATTTGCGGGAATCTCCTTTGGAACCTCTCTAGAAAAACTTGCAGCATCTGGATCTTTTAGCAATATTCCTGTAGCTAAACAAACAACATATTCTTCTTTCTTTACCACTCCGCTCGAACGCAGTTTTCTCAACCCTGCAACCGAAGCAGCAGAAGCAGGCTCAACTCCAATTCCCTCCTCTGCCAACTCACACTGGGCTGCTAATATCTCTTCATCTGAAACAGTTATAGCAGTCCCCCCTGTACTCCTTATGGCTGGAAGTGCTTTCGGAGCATTCACTGGATTTCCAATCCTAATCGCAGTTGCCCTCGTTTCCACACTTGGCCACCTCTCCACCCGATCATTCCCATTTTGTATTGCTTCAACAATAGGTGCAGCACCTTCCGCCTGTATTGCTGTGATTTTTGGTACTTCTTCCACTTTGAGAGCCCCACTAGCCACTAATTCTCTAAAACCTTTGTACAATGCTGCTGTATTCCCCGCATTACCTACTGGCAACACAATTCTATCCGGATACCTCCCTACTTCTTCTAACGATTGTTCAAGTATTTCAAATCCAATAGTTTTCTGACCTTCCAACCGAAATGGATTTACAGAGTTCAATAAATAAACCTCACCTTCATCTGCTAGCTTGGTAACAATGTCAAGACATTCATCAAAATTTCCATCTAACTGTAATATTTTTGCACCGTGCAAACTAGCTTGCGCAATTTTTCCCAACGCCACCTTACCTGCAGGAAGTAAGACAATTACTTCTAAACCCGCCCTCGATCCATAAGCTGCCAAAGACGCACTAGTATTCCCCGTTGAAGCACAAGCCAACCTTTTCACGCCCAATTCTTGAACCGCCCTGACTCCCACTGTCATTCCTCTATCTTTGAAACTCCCCGTCGGATTCATTCCTTCGTGTTTGACTCTCAAAACTTCTACACCGACATCAGATTCTATTCTTGGCACTGTATATAATGGGGTATTTCCTTCCTTTATGCTAACTCCCATATCAAACGGTAATGAAGCCCTATATCGCCAAACACCACTCCCTGAAAAATCTTCAAATGTTGGGAGATTTTCATATCTCACTTCCAATAAACCTCTACACTTTTGACATCTATATATTACAAAATCGAACGGAGGATATGTTTTTCCACACTCAATACAAGTTAACCAAACATCCCCTTTAATGGAACTAGGTTTACTTTGCCCAATACCTTCAATTGTTAGGTCTGCCATCAATAATTCTCAAATGGTGCCTGTGGTCAAAAAAGAAGTGGTCCATACAATCTGACAATCTAACATCATAGTCCCCATCAAGATAGTTTCAAAAACCTCGGAAACATATCTCTGTCAATGGACCGGGATGGCATCCTCTCTTTGACATCTGATTTTCCCCCCAAACCAGGTGTATACCTATTTTATTCTCAAGATTTTCCAATCTACATCGGAAAAGCAGTCAACCTCCGTTCTCGCATACGTTCTTATACCGATCCTAGGTCCCCCCGAATCCAACAAATGGTGCAAAAAGCAGATAGGATAGATATCTCTATAACCAACACCGAAACCCAAGCATTACTATTAGAGGCAAATCTCATCAAACGCCATGCACCCAAATACAATGTCCGTTTACGCGATGACAAATCCTATCCACTCATTCAGATATCAAACCATCATTTCCCCCGTATAGAAGTCACTCGAAATCCTGATACAAAGGCAAAAGTGTACGGCCCCTTCACCGACAGAAAAAAAGTGGATGAAACAGTCAAAGCTATCCGAGAAACTTTTGGAATCAGGGGGTGCTCTGACCATAAATTTTCAGGCCGTTCCCGCCCGTGCTTGGACTACGACCTGGGGTTGTGCACCGCTCCCTGTGTTGACTATATAACCCAAGATCAGTACATAGCGGATGTTTCATCAACGGAAGCATTCTTTCGTGGGGCAACCGGGAATTTACTTAAATCTTTATCAGAAAAAATGAGTTCGGCTGCGGATAACCAACAATATGAACAAGCAGCCACTCTTCGCGACCGCATAGATGCAGTCCGAGGACTTCACGGGGGTGGAGATGCCGTCCAAAAACATGGAGAATCAAAAACGACCGATGTCCTTGCTGTTTCTATAGAAGGTACGCACTCCATCGTTTCCCGTTTTCACATCGAAAAAGGAATACTACTCGATCGTGAACAACATCTACTCGACACACCCGATCATTCCACTCCAGAAACAGTCCTGTCTGCTTTTATATCTCAATATTATGCAGATCGAATTTTACCCAATAATTTAGTCTTATCCGACCGACCCCACGATCCCGAAATTTATGTTTGGCTAGATTCAGAACATGTCGAAATATCAACTCCGACTACCGGGAGAGAAGCTGTATTAGTTGAAATGGCACTCAAAAACGCTCGTCAAAATTTTGTCTCAACTGATGCCATTCTCGCACTCCAAAATTCCCTATCTCTCCCCAAAACAACCCGAATAGAGGCTTTCGATATAAGCCATTCTTCCGGAGAAGATGTAGTTGGAAGCAATGTGGTCTTCGTAGATGGATATCCTGAAAAATCTTCTTATAGGAGATTGAAACTCAAAGAAACCAACGATGATTATTCTAATATGTATGATCTCCTTGCTTGGAGGGCTAACCGTTCCATATCTGGAACCGATTCGCGCCCAGATCCTCATTTAATTATAGTGGATGGTGGTTCCGGTCAACTAAACGCGGCTTTAAAGGCCCTTTCCGATTCCAAATGGAATGTACCTGTCATTGCACTAAAAAAACCGAACGATATTGTCATAACCCCCACTGGGAATCAAACCTGGCCACAAAATGCTTCCCACCTACACCTACTACAACGCATTCGCGATGAAGCACATAGATTTGCTCTTACTTACCACCGTCACTTACGCGATGACGTAACAACAACATTAGATTCTGTATCTGGAATCGGGCCAGAACTCCGAAAAAGACTTTTCCAAAATTTTGGATCTATTGATGGAATACGTCGCGCCTCTATCGCCGAGCTATGTGGTATACCTGGCATTGGAAAACAAACAGCAATTAAACTCAAAAATCAACTTTAGCCACTTTTATTCTTCAGGAACGATCCAATTATCTTCATTTTTAAATTTTTTCTGCAATTCTCCAATTCTGTCTCTAATATCTGCTGCAAGTTCAAACTCAAGATTTTCAGCAGCTTCTCTCATCTTTTCACTTAGAATTTCACATATCTCCAAGGCATCATCACGATTGTCTGGCTCTGCCCTTCCAATACCACCTGTATTTGTCCGCATCCCCGGCAATCCCGATTCACCGACTGGTTTTTCAATCGATCTAGGAACATGTCCATGTTCTTTGTTAAACATTTCCTGTTTCACCCGTCTCCTATCTGTTTCAACTATTGCCGCTTCCATCGACCGAGTAATTCTATCTGCATATAAAACAACTTCTCCGTTTATATTCCGGGCCGCACGCCCTATTATTTGAATCAGGGCCCGTGTGGACCGTAGAAATCCTTCCTGGTCTGCATCGAGTACTGCCACCAATGAAACCTCTGGAAGGTCAAGTCCCTCTCTTAAAAGATTAATCCCAACTAATATATCAAATTCCCCCAACCGCAACCCCCGAATTAATTCATACCTCTCTAATGTCTTTGTCTCACTGTGCATATATTCTGCATCAAAACCAGCCCCCACTAAATATTCTGTCAAATCTTCGGCCATTCGTTTCGTCAAAGTCGTCACTAAAACTCTTTCACCAACTTCGATTTTCAAACGAATTCTCTCCATTAAATCATCTATTTGATTTTTAGCAGGCATGACTACTATCTTCGGATCAATCAGATAAGTTGGTCTTACTATTTGCTCTACAATCTGATCTGAAACTTCCAATTCATAATCTCCCGGCGTGGCAGACAAATAGAGGGTCCGAGCATCTATTTTCTGAAATTCTTCAAATGTTAGGGGACGATTATCATATGCCGTTGGCAATCGAAATCCATTTTCTACTAGTGCCTCCTTCCGCGACCTATCTGCTGCAAATTGCCCCCGCATTTGAGGTAACATTTGATGCGATTCATCCACAACAATCAAGAATTCTTCTGGAAAATAATCAATCAAAGTGTACGGCGAATCCCCCGAAACCCGATTGGAAAGATGGACTGAGTAATTTTCTATCCCCGGAACATGTCCGGTTTCTCTCAACATTTCAATATCGAATTTAGTTCTATCTTCTATTCTCTGTGCAGCAATTAAATCCCCTCTCCGTTCAAAATATTTTATCTGTTCTTCCATAAGCGATTCAATTTCTAAAATAGCATTGTCTAATCTTTCCATCGGAATTGCATAGTGCACAGCTGGATGAATCAAAACCACAGGGTCTTCTCCTTTTAATTTTCCCTCCAATGGATCAAACCTAGTTATTCTATCGATCCTATCGCCCCAAAATTCAATTCTTATTGAATATCTCCCATAAATAGGATATATCTCGATCGTATCTCCTCTAACTCTAAATTTAC
>CAWVSQ010000051.1:0-5501 GCA_963933005.1 uncultured euryarchaeote | reverse complement strand
ATAATTGGAGGTAAGGGGATAGGAGATGAAGAGAAAGGAGATTATGCAGAAATATTGGTCAAAGCCGTAGAAGATGAAAAAATAAAGACTTTGACTGCGTTAAGTGCTGAAGTTGCCGTTGCGGTAGATCCGGAGAGGAGAGATGAAATCGTGCACCTTCCGGCCATAAGCTATTGGGAAAATGCTCCGGAAAGATATATTGAACTAGCTAATGGAGCGGGCTATGACTTGGATATGATCAAGGGGATTCATAGAGCGATTGCAGTAGAAGCATTTTACCAAAGGAATAGTAGTAAACGGGAGATGATTTCGGACATGCTCTTTGGAGAGAATGCGGAATTGATAGACCAATGTAGTAGTTATTTCATTGAGAGTATGGAGAAAAGTATGTTGACCACTTCATCGCATTTAGATCGTTTAGTGATAAATGGGAAAGAGATAGCAACTATAGATCTAGATAAATTCACGCACAGATACCAATTTCCTCCTACAAAATTACTTCTTTTGGGCTTGATTGAAAAAGAACAGGTTGCTGTATTGATAGGAAATGACACTACCAATATATACGTAGAATCGAGAGGAATTATTGATCTAAAAGCGCTAGGAGAAGATATCAAATCGATGACTGGAGAAAATGGTAGTATAAACATAGGAAGCATAGCGAGTGGAGAAATTTCATTTGTTCCAGGAGATCGTGAAGAAATTATAGAGGCAGTGGTAGAGTCAATTGTCAAGCAGTTATAGTAGTGAAGACTAAATTGTTGCGTCACTACTACGTAGCTATTGTATGAGTATGCAGATGACTGAGTCCGAGGCATTTTCCAAAACTTGTGAAGACATAATAGAACGTATTTTGGATGGCAAGCTCAGTGCAGACCGAGTTGAAGAGGTAAAAATGGAGATTTGCGCGATATATTCATCTCCAAAAGTTCCAAAAAATACTGAAATTTTGGATTATGCACCTCCAGAAATTCGGGGGGAATTGGAGCAAGTGTTACGCCGGAAGCCAGTTCGGACTGCATCGGGAGTGACTCCAGTTGCTATTATGACATCTCCGCACATGTGCCCACATGGAAAATGTCTTTTTTGTCCGGGAGGACCTGCATCAGAATTTTCATCCCCGCAAAGTTACACAGGGCATGAACCTGCCGCTGCACGAGGGAAACAGACAGACTATGACCCGTATGCTCAAGTGACTCTTCGGCTAGAACAATTTAGAAAAATTGGCCATCCAGTAGATAAGGCTGAATTGATTCTTATGGGAGGGACTATGACAGCTAGATCGGCAGATTACCAGGAATGGTTTGTTCGTCGAGCTCTCGAGGCTATGAATGACTATGATTTATCGATAGCACCGTCATTGGGAGGGGATAGAAAATTTGTTCAGGAAAATCCTCAATTCAAATATCTTGAAGATGTAATTTCAGTGAATGAAACTGCAGATATTAGATGCATTGCGATGACGTTTGAGACTAAACCAGATTGGTGCAATCACGAACAAATAGATCGTATGCTACGTCTTGGGGGAACTAAAGTTGAATTGGGAGTTCAAACTACCTTTGAACATATCAATCATGCGATGCATAGGGGGCATGGAACTACAGAAAGTGTAGAATCAAATCAAAGATTGAGGGATTCGGGTTTTAAAGTTGGGTTTCACATGATGCCAGGACAACCGGGGATGTCCTATGACATGGGGATAGAGGATTTTATTCAATTATTTAAAGATCCTATATGGAAACCAGATTATTTGAAGATATATCCAACTCTAGTGGTCAAAGGTACACGTACGTATGATATGTGGAAAAGAAAAGAATATGAGCCATTAGACAATGAGAAAGCGGCGAGATTGGTTGCAGAGGTGAAATCAATGATTCCTAGATATGTCAGATTGCAGAGAGTGCAACGAGATATTCCAGCTAATTTTATTGAAGCCGGGGTTTGGAAGTCTAACCTTCGTCAATTGGCGTTAGAGCATATGAAATCGACAGGAAAATCTTGTAAGTGCATTCGGTGTAGAGAGGCAGGATTAAATTCAAAGACACCTCAAAATCTTGAGATGGAGGTATTAGAATATGAGGCTGCAGGAGGAATTGAGAACTTCATTAGTATAGAAGATTTTGACCAAGACATTCTAGTTGGTTTTTGCCGTTTAAGATTTTCAGAAACACCTGCGCGGTTGGAATTAAAAGATGCAGGGATTTTGCGAGAACTCAAAGTATATGGTAATGAGATAGGTCTCGTAGAACGTGGAGATAAAATAGGTCCGGGGGAATGGAAGAATGGGTTCCAACATAAAGGACATGGAAGGGCATTAATGGAAAAGGCAGAGGAGATGACAGTGGATGCAGGTTATAGTAAAATTGCAGTTCTTGCGGGTATTGGGGCGAGAGAATATTACAAACAAAAATTGGGATATTATCAAGATGGCCCATATGTCTCTAAATGGTTATGTTAAAACTTATTAGAAGTTGCATGAAACTTTGAGTACAACGATAGGGATTTGTTTGTTAATCTCCGAGGAGAGGTCATGGATCCAAAACGAGAGATATCTGGCGTAGATATTCGATCTCTTGTACAGGAATTTGAAGCATATAAAGGGTCTATTTTTGATAAATCGTACTGTTATGGAAAAGAATTGGTACGGTTTAGAATGCGGAAACCAGGAGTTGGAAGAAATGAACTCCTAGTAGGAATTGGGAACACAAAAAGCATCCATTTTGCTGCGATAGATAACGTTCCGAAAGCACCAGATAAAGCGATTGATTTTGCTATGAAGTTGAGGAGTAAATTGAAGGGGAAACGCTTGGGTGGAATTGAACAATATGGGTTCGATAGAGTTTTAAAAATTATTTTCGAAGGGGGGGAGAATGAAATAGTGGTTGTTGCAGAATTATTTGGGGAGGGTAATTTGTCCATCGTAGGTGAAGATGATAAAGTGTATGAATGCCTAAGAACTGTGAGACTTCATTCTCGGACGGTTGCTTCGGGAAGGGATTTTGAGTTCCCCCCGTCCCGGGTTGATCCGTTCACACTAGATTATGATTCATTTGTGGATTTAATGGGCACTTCTGAGTCGGATTTGGTTAGAAGTCTTGCAACTCAAATAAATTTTGGAGGTACGTATGCAGAAGAACTTTGTCTTCGTTCGTCGGTGGAAAAACAATGTTTGATTTCTTCTGCGACTCAATCAGATTATGAGAGAATCTATGAAGAAATAACGAAAATGGGTGATGAAATAAGAAATGGTAAAGTCCAACCAAGAATATATTATGAAGAAGGGGTTGAAGTGGATGTCACCCCATTTTCGCTAGCATTGTATGAGCATTTAGACTACGATATATTTGATACGTTCAATTCTGCAATAGATAATTATTTTTCAAATTGGAAATTGGAAATCTCAGACAAAAATGAAGAATTGGGAGAAGAAGTATTAGATAGATATGAAAGAATTATAGCGTCTCAAAAAAGTGCCCTCAAACAATTTTCACAAGAAGCTCGATCGATCAGAGAGGGTGTAGAACTACTGTATTTAAATTATGGTGTTGTTGAAGAGGTAATGAAAGAGGTCTGTCAGGGTTTAGAAAACGGGGAACAATTTGAACAGATTGAAAAGAGAATGGGGGCATCGGAGAGGTCTAAGATTGTGGAATTGGTTGGAATGAATCAGATAGAGAAAATAGTTGAAGTTCGGGTTGGGGGGGTCAAAATTGTTCTTGATCCGTGGAAAAATATCGAACAAAATGCGAATTTAAATTACAACCTTGCAAAAAAAGTTGAGGGAAAATATGCAAGAGCAAAAGATGCTATTTCTGTGGTAAAGGAAGAGCTCAATAAAGCAAAAATTGATAAAAATAAATCGGATTTGGAGGAGGGTGCGGAGACAGAAAAAAAGATACAAAATAATTGGCTATCCCGGACTTCAATACCGATTAAAAAATCTAAATATTGGTTTGATCGGTTTAGGTGGTTTAGAAGTTCTGACGGGTTTTTGATCATAAGTGGGAAAAATGCAGATCAAAATGAAGAATTGGTAAAGAAATATATATCCAAAGGAGATAAAATATTCCATACACAAACTCCAGGGGCACCAATTACTATTTTAAAGGCCTCCGAACCGGGGGAATCTCCAAAAGAAATAGAAATACCAGAAAAAAATCTACTCGAAGCCGCAAAATTCGCACTATCATGTTCGTCTGTCTGGAAAGGGGGCCGCCGGACAGATGATGTTTATATGGTTACTAAAGATCAAATTAGTAAAACTCCAGAAAGTGGGGAATACCTGACTAAAGGATCTTTTGTTGTTCGGGGTGAACGGACTTATTTTAGAAATATGGAAATTGGTTTTGCGATAGGAGTCACATGCGCTCCAGAAACTAGGATAATCGGGGGGCCGCCTTCAGCAGTAATACCAAGATCAGTTCTATCAGTAGAGATAGAGCCAGGTCAGTTTTCACGAGAAGATGTTGCTAAAAAGATTTATCGCCATTTCTGTGAGAGTTTTCGGGATGGGACGTTTGTTAGAAAAATAACAGGTCCAGATGAGATATCCCAACTAATACCGGCGGGGAATAGCACAATAATAGAGTGAAAAAATACTGCATCGGCATGCCTATACTGAAAGACTGTCTTTTGATAGCATCGAATGGCGTTGCTTTCTATTGAATTTTATGTGCTTGCAATTTTGTGTGCTTTTTTCAGAGGGATTGACCCTATATTTGCTAAACGGGGTCTAGAGAGTGGGGGAACTTGGATGCAAAACACATTCCAAACACTAGTGGTTCGGACTGCGCTTGCATGGGCCGTATTGATAGTTATTTCAAATGGAAAAAATATGATGGATGGAATTTCCATTCCCACAATATTGCTTTTTGTTTTTGCAGGAGTGATTGCAGCAGCAATGGGACAACTTAGTTATTATAGAGGAATAGATCGAATGGGTGCTAGCGTTTGTGCAACCATTACAAACTCCCGTCCTCTTTTTGCGGTGTTGTTGGCAGTTGTGTGGCTTGGAGAAAATATGACAGTATCAGGGATTATTGGAGTGGTTTCGATAGTGATGGGAGTTGTGTTTATAACAAGATCCAAGAGCGGAAATATTACTGGTTGGAAAAGAAGTGACATAGTATTTCCTCTTTTTGCAGCTGTGGCATTTGCTGCAGGGAATGTAATAAGAAAATTTGGATTTATGGAAGATGCTGCAATTACCGCTATTCAGGCTCTCGCTATTAATGACCTTGCGGCATTAGTTGCGGTGGGAGTGTACGGAGTGGTGATAGGAAGGGGAAAAGAACTAGAAGACGAAGACGGAGGAGAGAAGGAGGGAGACGGAGAAAAGGACAGAGAAGGAGAATAAGAAGGACTCAAGTAATGATGATATGGTGGACTATATCGAACTACATTGTAGAACAATATGAAGAAGAAGAATGGCAAATTAAAGAAGAAAACGGTAGAAAAGAACGAAAAAAGACATCATATACAGAACAGAAAGGGAGAAAAAA
>CAWVSQ010000050.1:0-5740 GCA_963933005.1 uncultured euryarchaeote | reverse complement strand
TAATGCGACTCGTTCGCCGAAGGTGTCTGCAAAAATACCCCCAGGGAATTGGCTTAATGCTTTTGAGGCAGCCAATGAGCTAAGTAGAAGACCTGCCACCGTATTTCCGATAGAAAATTCTAGTTTTATATAAGGAAGTAGAACGGGGAAAATGACATCTACACCGAAGCGTAGGAATTGTCCCAAACCAACAATGAGTAACACCAAGATAGAACCAGAAGAGAATATCCCTCTAGTTTTTTGTGATAAAGTTTCCACTATAAAAAATTCTAGGGGACTATATGATAATGGTTTGGATTTGGCATAAAGAAGCCATGTGGTGGGGAATGGATATAGTATCGAAGCCGTTTTTTCTATGGCAATTGAACATCATTCATGCGTATCTCGGTAAATGTTGCGATGAGTATAGATGGAAAAATAGCATCTAGTCTACGAGAACAATTGGTAATAAGTGGGCCATCTGATTTTGATCGTGTTGATTCACTGCGTGCCCAATGTGATGCGATTATGGTAGGAGTTCAGACAATTTTGGCAGATGATCCCAAACTTCTGGTACATAATGAAGAATTGAGTTCTGATAGAATTAAAAGGGGCATTCCTGCACACCCTGCACGAATAGTTGTTGATTCAACAGGAAGGATTCCGAATGATGCTCAGGTGATGGGAAAGGATGCACGTACATTTATTTTATTGAGCGAGGTTGCGGAAGAAGAAAGAATCCAAGAACTGAAGAGATTAGGTGTGACGGCGATAGTTGCAGGAGAGTGGCGAGTGGACATGGAAGATTCAATGAAATTACTCAAGGATGAAGGAATTGAGAATATACTAGTAGAGGGAGGAGGAGAACTCATTTTTACATTGATAGATAGAAATCTCGTAGACGAGTTGACAGTATATATCGCCCCCATGATTATTGGAGGCAAAAATGCACCAACGCTAGCTGATGGGGCGGGTTTTGTAGATAAGTTTCCACGCTTTTCATTAACACGGGTGCAAAAGAAAGATGATGGCGTTGTGTTGTATTTTAAGAAAATAATAGAAGATGAGAGTTAACCTACCGATCGAATAAATCGTCGAGGTAGACTCCAGCATCTAAAGCTGCTTGGACACCCATAGAACCTGCAGTTATTGCTTGTTGATAATGAGAGTCTACAACATCTCCTGCTCCGAAAATGCCAGGGGATGCGGTGTGGGTTTTTTCAGAACTTGATCCTTCGTTAGTTAGGAGATAGCCTTCAGGATCTAGTTCGACGGAGGTTGAATGTAAGTAATCAGTGTTTGGAATATGGCCTATTGCGATGAATACAGCACCAACGTCAAGATTGGATTGGTTAAATTCAGTTTCATCTTTCTTGCTAGAAGGAAGTCCATCGGGATGGTGGATAAGGTCAACAGTAGAAATGCCTTCATTGGGCGTACCGTTAATCTGGGAAATTTCAGTGTTCCAGAGGATGGTTATATCACCAGAATCAACCTTTTTCATGATTCTATCGATCCAGTATTTTTCCGCACGGAAGGAATCTCTTCTATGTGCTATGTAGACTTTGTTTGCAAATTTTGTAAGAAAATGTGCTTCTTCCATTGCAGCGTCTCCACCTCCGGCAACAAGCATATCTTCGCCTTTAAAGAAGGCCCCATCGCAAGTGGCACAGGTAGAGACGCCATAACCCATCAGATCGTTTTCTCCAGGCACGCCTAATGTGCGCGCGCTCGCACCGCTAGCAACTATAAATGCATCAGAAGTAAGAAATGTCCCATCAGATAATTCTATTTTGAAAGGACGGTCTGTGTCATCGATGGCGGTTATGATACCGTATCGCGTTTCGGCTCCAAATTTAATAGCTTGATTTTTCATTCGGTTTATTAAGTCAGGGCCAGTGATAGCATCCGGGAAACCAGGATAATTTTCAACTTCAGTTGTGAGAGTCAATTGTCCACCGGGCTCGGGGCCTTCGATTACTAAGGGATTGTTTTTCGCCCTTGCCGAGTAAATAGCTGCAGAAAGACCAGCAATTCCAGCCCCTGCAATGATAAGTTCCCGGTGTTCAATTTCTTCTGAATGGGGATCAGAAGAGGTGTGTTTTGGAGTCAATGGACATAGTCAGAGATGATGAACGAAACCACTTTCGGCTTAAATTTTAGAATGGGAAAGGGGAATAGCAAAAATAATTACAGTTTCGAAGCCCCCGTAAGATCATGGGTGCAGATCTTATAGAAAAAACGGAACGATATGGGAGAATGCTCTCTTCTGCACTAGATATCGTGCAAAGAGCACCACAGGAATCGGCATCATTGTCATCTGCAGCCGATGATTGTATCCAAATGGCACAGGCCTATCTGAGTGATGGAGAAGATTTCCATAAAAAAGGTGATTATGTCAATTCACTTGCTGCTTTTTCATATGGATATGGATGGTTAGATGCAGGTGTTCGTTTTGGGCTTTTTTTAGTTCCAGAAGATACGGATTTATTCACTATTTAAGAACCAAAGAGGTGGGAATTGAGCTCATAAGGACCAATAGATTTATATTTCGTTAGATAGCAGCAGCACCGAAAGATTTAAAAGCTAGACTTATTAATGACTGTTTAGGAGTGCAAAAATAAGGACTGGCAAGTGACAGAGTCAGATCCCATATTTTTCCTTAATAAATAACATGACTGACACACGTATTCGAGAATTCGAAAAAGAAGAAAAAGAGACTGAAAATGAAGTGGAAGATGGCATATGTGGTGAATGTGGAGGTAGGTTGATAAATGATGAAGAAAGGGCAGAGGTCATATGTGAAGATTGTGGGCTAGTTGTAGAAGAAGATAGAATTGATCCAGGTCCAGAATGGCGCGCATTCAATCCCCAAGAGAGAGATAGAAAATCAAGAGTAGGAGCGCCGACAACAACTATGATGCATGATAAGGGTCTTTCAACTAACATTGGATGGCAAGATAAAGATGCATATGGAAAATCCCTTTCGCCGCGCCAAAGAGAGAAGATGCAACGGTTGCGAAGATGGAATGAGAGATTCAGAACGCGGAATTCGAAAGAAAGGAATTTAAAACAAGCTTTGGGAGAGATTGATCGAATGGCTTCTGCATTGGGTCTTCCAGAAAATGTAAGAGAGATGGCGTCCGTGATATATAGGAGGGCATTGAACGATGATTTGCTCCCAGGCAGATCCATTGAAGGAGTAGCTACTGCGGCTTTATATGCATCTGCGAGACAGACGGGTACCCCTAGAAGTTTAGATGAAATCTCAGATGTTAGCCGAGTTGATAAAATGGAACTTACGCGAACTTATCGGTATATTGTACGCCAACTAGGATTGGAAGTCCAGCCAGCAGATCCAGTTAGCTACCTCCCGAGGTTTACATCTGAACTAAATCTTTCAGAAGAAGCAGAGAGAAGAGCGAGGGAATTGCTCCAAGCTGCTAAAAAAGATGGATTGCATAGTGGAAAGAGTCCAGTTGGACTTGCCGCGGCTGCCATTTATGCAGCAGCTTTGTTAACAAATGAGAAAGTCACTCAGTCAGAAGTGAGTGAAGTGACAGATGTTAGTGAAGTCACGATTAGGAATAGATACAAGGAACTGCTAGAATCGGCTGAGGCAGGGACAGCAGCTTAAATTTATTTTTAAATTAAAAAAATTACTCTATTTTTGATAGAACTCCACAGCCTTCGCAATGAAGCATTAAGGAATTATTTTTTTCTTGGAGTTTTGTGTCGGGAAGGCCACAATCTGGGCAAATGACATATATCTGAGAAAATGATTTAATGACTGAAAAAACTCTATCATTTGAAAAGGATCCGGTAAATCTTGCCCGACCAGTATCATCAATATTGGCACTAGTGCCAAATTCGTTTTGGAGGAATTTAAGGACGAAATCCGCTTCCCGGTTTAAAATATCGACGGTGTTCTTGAAATTTTCATATACAGTGACATTTCCCTCGGGCCTGACCTTGGGTTCGGGTAAACTCCACCTAGAGTGAGTAGAAGTAACTTCGGGCATCGTTTCAAATGCCTGGGCCAATAGATCCTCATAGTTAGACATGTCTGGTTAGAATCAGTCTATCGATATGAAGCCTTTCATATGATGAGACCCGTGCTAACTGGGGTCAGAATTAGCTTATATGCTCTCAAAACATAAAAGACGATGAAAATCATGAAAAAACAGGAACTTATACATCTACATGGTCTTCTTGCAGAAGTGCCCACATATTGCAAGGAAAATTACGACGTTTCGTTTGACGTACACGATTACCAAGAGCAAAAAATCCGACCTACATCGATACATCAATCGAAAACTGATCATAAAAATGCGGTGTTTTCATTGGCGAGGGGGATTTGTGCCACTCTCGATCCTAAAGAAGAAGTAGAACAGATTACAATATAATCACTATTGAATCTTTTTTTGGTGAGATTACAACTTGAAGAGATTATTCTTAGCTAGATCCCTCTTCAGGGTTATCTTGTGCAACGACGTTTAGTATTTTTAGAGGAATATTTCGTAGCTTTTGTCCTATTTCTTTTCGTGCGATTCTCAAAGCGTGTTCTTCGCCTTCCGCATTGAAAACGATCATTTCTAATTCTAGAGCTGCTAGGCCGTCGTTCGCTGCTACGAATGCAGGTTCGTGGGAATCGCCGCAATTGGGACAAGTTCTATTTACTGCGGTTATTTCGACATATTTGAGATCGGGATTGAGCATATCTCCAGTTTTAGATATTGCTATCCGAACAGCTTCATTAGGAGTCTCAACGTTATACACCGGCACTGCGGCTTCAAGAGTAACAGCATAATCCATATCTAGTGTGGCATGGGACCAAAGTAGAAGAATGTTAGCTATATGATTTGGAAAGAGGTTTAAAATACTTGGTCGGAAAGAATAATCGTTGTGCAAAAGTAAGGATAAGAACATAAGATGGATTCTGGCATTATTTTGAATAGTTCATTGGCGGGCGGATTGGACCTACAAGCTACGCTTGAAAGTGGTCAGACATATTTGTGGGATCGTGATGATGGGAATGACTATGTGAGTTCTGGCCTCAGCGGGGGGGATGCATGGTATAGTTCCGTGATTGATGGAAGAGTGATACGCTTGAGGCAGTACGGGGGTCAATTGGAATGGAGATCTACTTCTGATGTGGATAAAATTGTTAGACGAGTTTTGGGGTTAGATGACGATCTGGAGAAAATAATGAAAATGGGCCTTAAAGATTCGCTCGTAGAATCTGCTTATTCCACTTACAAGGGTATGCGAATTGTTCGGGATCCATTTTTTGCATGTGTTGTTTCATTTATTTGTTCTGCTCAAATGAGGGTTGAGAGAATATTTGGGATGCAACAAAGACTTCGAAGGGAATATGGAGAAAAAATTAGATTTGAAGGAAAAGATTATTATGAATATCCTAAAGTGGATAGGATAGCGCGATTGAAAGAATCAGATTTGCGTAAAATGGGATTGGGTTACAGAGCACCATACGTGATAGAAACTGCAAAAATGTTAGAAAAAGACCCAGAAGGAATATCTTATATTATCGAAGATTATGAACAGAATAGAGATAAATTAACGGAGTTAAAAGGTGTTGGGCAAAAGGTTGCAGACTGCATTTGTTTATTTTCACTAGGGCATCTAGAAGCGGTCCCTCTCGATACATGGATTAGATCTACAATTGAAATCCACTATCCAAATTGTAACCATAAATCATATCGAGATATGTCTCAAGCTGTAAGAGATGAGTTTGGACCAT
>CAWVSQ010000049.1:0-5750 GCA_963933005.1 uncultured euryarchaeote | reverse complement strand
GCAGAGGCAGTGAGGTCTACATTAGGTCCAAAAGGAATGGACAAAATGCTCGTAGACTCCCTCGGAGAAGTTGTGATAACAAACGACGGCGCTACCATCCTTTCCGAAATGGATATTGAACATCCCACTGCGCAAATGATAGTTGAAGTCGCAGACTCTCAAGAAGAAGAAACTGGAGACGGTACCACTTCTGCAGTTGTTTTAACAGGGGAACTACTTCTCAAAGCAGAAGGATTGCTGGATGAAGATGTACATCCTACAATAATTGTTTCTGGATATCGGCTTGCTGCTAAACATGCCCGTGGAGTTCTAGATAAACTCGCTATCGATGTTGCCCCCACTGAAACAGAAACTCTATTAAAAATAGCAAAAACTTCTATGACCGGAAAGGGTGTCGGAGATTCACACGACCATTTGGCAGATCTAGCTGTTAGAACAGTACAGGCGATTGAAGAAGATGGTAGAATTGATTTAGACAATGTCAAAATAGAAACGGTGTCTACCGGATCAATTGAGGAATCTGAATTAATCGAGGGTGTCTTAATCGACAAAGAACCTGTCCATGAAAACATGCCCACCAAAGTTAAAGGGGCAAAAATAGCCTTGTTGGGAACTGCAATTGAAATTGCTGAGACTGAGACCGATGCAGAAATAAGTGTCTCCGATCCCAGCCAACTACAGCAATTCCTCGATGCTGAAGAACAACATATGAGGGATCTAGTAAACGCAGTCGTAGATTCTGGGGCAAACGTTGTATTCGTCCAAAAGGGCATCGACGATCTAGCACAACATTACCTCGCGAAAGCTGGAGTCCTTGCTGTTAGGCGAACTAAAAAAAGTGATTTAACAAAACTATCTCGGGCGACAGGGGCAAAAGTCGTCTCTAAAATAACCGATATTTCAAAAGACGATTTGGGATCTGTCGGACTAGTGGAACAAAGAAAAATAGGAGACGATGAAATGCTTTTTGTTGTCGAATGTGATAATCCAAAAAGCGTGTCTCTCATTTTACGTGGGGGAACTGAACACGTTGTAGAAGAAGTGGAGCGGGCTCTAAATGATGCACTCGAAGTAGTTAGAGTGACCATTCAAGATGGAAAAGTTCTCGCCGGCGGTGGATCCCCCGAGGTTGAAGTTTCTTTATCATTGAGAAGTTATGCAGATTCAGTTGGCGGCAGAGAACAACTCGCAATTGAAGCATTCGCAGACGCAGTTGAGGTCATTCCCAGAACTCTAGCTATCAATAGTGGATTAGACCCGATAGATTCTATAGTTGATCTACGAGCGCAACATACTGCAGGAGGTGTACATGCCGGGCTCTCTGTCATTGAAGGTGGAGTTTCAGATATGCTTGCAGAAGGTGTTGTGGAACCCCTTCGTGTCAAAACCCAAGCAATTTCCAGTGCCCAGGAAGCAACAGACCTCGTCCTTCGAATTGACGATATCATTGCAGCTGGAAATCTATCCAAAGGCCCTGGAGACATGGGCGACGACCCATTTGAACACGTGTAATTCCGCGCACTAAAATAGTATTTTAATATAGGAAACTATTATCCGAGGCTTCCTTCCATTTCCAACTCTACTAATCGATTGAGTTCAACAGCATATTCTATTGGTAATGATTCTGTTATTGGTTCAATAAATCCTGCAACAATCATTTTCTTTGCATCTGTCTCCGAAAGACCTCTAGACTGTAAGTAGAATATGTCTTCATCTCCAATTTTACCCACTGTTGCTTCGTGAGCCACATCCACATTATTCTCATGAATTTCAACATGAGGCATTGTATCTGAAGTAGAACCATTATCGAACATCAAAGCATCACATTCCACTGTTGAAGAAGACCCGACTGCTCCCTTTGCAATGTGAACCAATCCTCTATAATTCGTCCTTCCCCCGTCTTTGGAAATAGATTTAGATTCTATACTGGATTTAGTATCTGGTGCATTATGATACACTTTTGCACCTGTGTCTATATTTTGACCAGAGCTAGCAAAGGCTATTGTCATATGTGTGTCTGTTGCCCCCCTTCCTTTGAGAATTGTACACGGGTACAGCATAGTGGCTTTCGACCCCATCGATCCTGAAATCCACTCCATACGACCTTCTGTCTCCACTATCGCGCGTTTGGTATTCAAATTATACGTGTTCTTCGACCAATTCTGTACAGTAGAATATTGGACGTGAGCACGATCCTTGACAAAAACTTCTACACAACCCGAGTGCAAATTAAATGCCGAGTACCTTGGAGCAGAACACCCCTCTATGTAGTGCACTTCTGACCCGGCTTCTGCTATTATCAAAGTATGTTCAAATTGACCCATACCTGCAGAGTTCATTCGGAAGTAAGCTTGTACTGGCATTTGGACTTGAACATCCTCTGGGACGTACACAAATGAACCTCCTGACCAAATTGCTCCATGCAATGCTGCAAATTTATTATCGCTTGGAGGAACGCATTTGGTCATAAAGTATTCTTGCACTATGTCAGGATGTTCTCGAACCGCCCTGTCCATATCCATGAATATGACTCCCTTCTCTTCCCATTCTGTACTCATATTTTGATATACAATTTCAGATTCATATTGTGCACCAACACCTGCAAGAGATGTTCGTTCAGCTTCTGGAATGCCTAATTTATCAAATGTATCTTTTATTTCATCAGGTAAATCGTTCCAATCTTTGACACCTCCTCTAACCTCCACATCCGGACGAATGTATGGGATTATCTCATTAACATCTACTTCTGATAAATCAGGTTGCCCCGGCCAGTCAGTTGGCATTGGCAAAGATTCCCAAAATTTCAACGATCGCAATCTCCGATTTAACATCCATTCAGGTTCTTCTTTATCTTCTGAAATCACTCTGATGGTATCTTCTGTAAGTCCTTTTTCAGCTCGAAATGCAGATTTTTCTTCTTTTTTGAAGTCAAACCGAGCACTTGCATCCGTTTTACGGAAATACTCTTCTTGTGCATTACTCATTACAAGCTATTTTATGACTTCTAACCACTTAACCATTGATTTCCATCATTCCATTTGAATCGAACATTCTTCTCTAGTCCCGTCTTCATTGTACTTGTACAATACCCCTTCTTCTTCGTCTTCTGTTTTTCGATGAGATCCATTACAGAATGGAAGATTAGATGATAAACCACACATGCAAATCCCCCTTAATCTAGTATTCCCTTCTTCATCAACCACTTGAACTTTATGCGAAGCGTGAGCCTCTTTCATAATCACTCTAGCCATACACTTCTTACGCCCCCTTTGTTAAAAACAACGTCGATCGTTTTCCTGTAATGCCCCTCTTACAAAAAAGATGAACTCCCTGACTCCTCCCAGGCTTTATATCCACTGAAATCAATATAAATTAGTTGGCAAAGTCCGTAGCCCATCTCTGGGCAATAGATACTGCTTTGCCAACGTTATTTTTATCGACAACATTTAACCACGGTTTTATTTCGTTGGACCAATCTAACGCCTTGACAAATTCGTCTTCTTATGTACCTGTGACGCGTCCCAGGAACTCATAGATTCAACACTTGAAGGAATGTTTCAATATCGGAAAACTAAGTCGAAAATGTTGAAAAACATGGAAACTCTCTTCAAGTTCACCCGTATGGTTCATCCGGGATTTGAACCCGAGTCTTTACCGTGAGAGGGTAAAATGATTGGCCGGACTACACCAATGAACCTAGGGCAATTTGTTTTCGTTTCTGCATAACGGTTCTGTTTTAATATTTTATTTTATGGAGTCAATCTAAATGGATGTTTTTTCTCATAATATGCAAAAGTTTGAGGCATCCATCCTTTCGCCTCCTCAAGTAACATCCTCGACATCTCTCTGATCTCCCACTGACTATCCGCTTTCATACGCATATCTAAGAGGTGCATTAGGGAACGTGAATTCATACTAAATGTTAAATTCACTTTTGTCCCAATCGGAAGTATCATTCTAGCATCCTCTTTTGGTATCCCCACTTCAACCAATTTACAATATGCATCTGCACAATTTTTGTAGATATCATCAACTAAATCTTGACGTTCTTGTACTGACATACTAATATTTCCAACCCCCTCCCGAGAGATCACTTCTTCTTGCTCAAATGTATCTGGATAGGTGAATCTCTTTTTCAAATCCATCCCATCTGACAAATCCACATACCTTAGAGACATAACATCAAAAGATGCGTGGCGATGTCTAGTTAATTGCGCCATGCAAGCCCGACTGATGCCTTCTACTGCAAAGGTCACCGTGGGATGTTCAAACGGACCCCAATGACCCGATCTCATTAAATGATCAAGCAAAGTTCTTTTCTTTTCCTCGATGGTTTCTCCTTTAACCCGTTCCATAACCTCTTCGAAAGATCTACTTTTCCCAACCCATTCGTCGGAATAGTCGCCCCTTGCACAGCGACAAACGAGTTCTTCCGGATTTGGAGTACCTTCTAATAATTTTACTCTCATTATTGTTTATCCTCTATGTTCTACCATTATTTAGTATATCTTCTTGTCCTTTATACGTTCCTTTTATTAAATCGTAGAACTGATTTTTATCCCTTCTCCCTTCTAAAACATTAAACTTTTGACCCCGTTGCTCCTCCAGCAATCGCAATAAAAATTCTGCCCATTTTAACTTACGTCTTTTTTCAATTCCCACCGATCCATCATCAAAATCCCACCCTACAAAAACCATTTCACTCGCCCCCAATACATCTCCCAAAAAGGCCGCTCTATCTCCGTCTGTAAATCCTCCACAATTCACAATATTCCCAATTGGTTCCACTTGAGTAGTTCCTATTACGTAGTTTAAATCGCATTTAGGTACCCACTTTCTTAAATATTCTATATTATCTCCATGAGATGCAATCGCAACGGGAATTTTTCTTTTACTTAAACTAACTGAAGTGCTTGGGTTTTTATCTAAATCTGTTACCATCATGTCAATTTTTACACCTTCGTCTAGTAATACGTCAGCCGCGGTCGAAACCGCGATAACTTTATCCACCCCTTCAACCATATCTAGTTCATTTTTTATACATCTCGCACCCCCTGCAATCATTACCTTGGCACCCTCGAATTTAGTTAAACTTTCCACCCTGGACTTTGGGGAAATTTTCTTCAACACATCTCTAGCATATTCATCATTTTCTCTCCGGAACCCAAATTCTTCTCTTATCTTTTCATAAATTGGTTCCCACGCTTCAAATTCCATCCAATTTTCCTCCCGAAAATGTATATCCTACCATGGCAGCATCCCGGGTTTCTGAAATATCATGCGTTCTTATCACTCTGGCTCCCATGCCAACAGCCATCGCAGTTGCTGCAAGACTAGCCGGCAATGCATCCTCTGTAGATTTGTTAACTATTTCTTTAATGAAATTTTTCCTATTTATGGATATTAACACAGGCGGGCCCAACTCACAAAAATTCTTCAACCTCCGAAAAGTTTCTATGTCTACTTCTAGCGTTTTATTTTCGCTCCACCCTCCAAACGCCGGATCTATTATTGTTTTATCTGTTAAATTTTTACCCAACTCCGCATAAATGTCATCTACATTTTCTAGAGCCCCTGGACGTCTCAAATCCCGTGGACCTGCCATTTTCACAACCGCTGCATTATACTTTGTACAAATCTTTGGCATTTCTACATCTGCAAACCCACAAATATCATTCACCATATCCCATCCACCCCTCAATGCCATCTCCGCAACCCTTGCATATCTAGTTTCAATTGAAAAAATAACT
>CAWVSQ010000048.1:0-5758 GCA_963933005.1 uncultured euryarchaeote | reverse complement strand
CCCGAAGGTGGTAAATTTACTAAAGTTGAAGATCTTGATGGAGTATTATTAGCAGGTACACCAGAAGACATAGTAGATGGTGTAGAGAAATTTGTTCAAAGTGGGCTTAATCATCTTGTGTTCGACCTGAGGATGAGATTTGATGATTGGGATTACTGTTTGGATTTATTAGGACAGGACGTACTCCCCAACTGCCCTAGATAAATAAGAATTTAATTAGAAGGGAGTTTCATTTCTGACAGAATGTATATGTGAGGCTCGACACTTTTCGTGGTTAAGTTGTCATAACGATCGTTTTAACAGTTAATAGAGGTTATAATAAGCAGGAATGATAGAAGAAAATGTTACGTTCTATAGTGAAGGTGAAAAGATTGCAGGCATACTTAGATTGCCTGAAAAAATGAATGGCCCTGCCCCGGGCATCGTTCAGGGACCGGGTTTTTTGGGGCTAAAAGGTGGGAAATTATACAAACAATATCATGATTTGTTGATAGATGCTGGTTTTGTTGTATTGGTTATTGATTACAGAGGGTTTGGAGATAGTGAAGGGGATTCTGTCTTGTATCCAGAACGCCAGATAGAAGATATCCGCAATGCGATTAGCTATATTGAAACTAGGGATGAAGTGGACAATAATCGGATTGGTTTGTTTGGTTCAGGCGGCACGGGAGGGGGGAATGCAGTTGTGGCTGCTGCACGGGACAAACGGGTAAAATGTATGGTGGCCAACAATGCTGTTGCAGATGGAGCTGAATGGGTAAGGGGAATGCGTAGAGAATATGAATGGCTTGGTTTACTTGATGCACTAGAAGAGGATCGTAAACAGCGTGCCCTTACAGGAAAAAGTAAAATGATACCATCCAGAGGGTTAGAAGGACTACAAATACCAACACCTGAAAGAATGACGACTAATGTTAAAAGTGATGTGGACACAAAAATACCACAAGAATTACCTTTGTCTTGTGCAGAAGCCATAATAGAATATTGCCCGGAAGATGTTGTTGGACAAATAAAGGGGGGAGTTTTATTTATTTGTGTTGAGAATGACGACACAACGCCTGAGCGTCAAACTATTCGGTTGTATGAAAAGGCATCATCACCTAAAAAAATTATAATACAGAGAGGAACTTCACATTATGCAGCTTATGGGAAATATATCGATTTAATTGGGCCTCAAATAGTAGAATGGTTTGAAGAATATTTGAAATTTGAAGGGTTAAAAATTATTGAAGAATTATAAAATAAATCAGTTATAGTACTCGTTTTTATCCACGTATTTTCCATACCCAGGATCAGCGGTTATTTCACCTTCGTCATAAACAACAGTTCCTCGAACTATGGTTTGTGTTGGGACTCCAATTACATCATAACCATCAAAACTAGACCATCCGGCTTTGGCAAAGGTTTTGGATTCGTCTATAACAGATTTTCTGTTTAAATCTACTATAGTGATATCTGCATCCGATCCTACTTGTATTGCTCCTTTTTTGGGGTAGATTCCTAGAAATTTTGCAGGGTTTTCAGAGGTCATTTTTACCAGTTTATTTATCGTCAATCTGCCGTTATTAACCTCTGTTAAAATAAGTGGTAAAAAGTCCTGCGCTCCTAAAAGTCCAGAAGCGGCATCCCAAACATCCGGTTTGTTTGCCTCTTCTTCTAGCTGAGGGGCATGTTCGATTAACATTAAATCGAAAACTTCGTCGTCTAGAGCTTTCCAAAGTTTTTCATTATCTGGAGTGTACCATCTTCTTTTCCAATTAATACTAGAATCTCTTTGAAGGAATGTTGACGCCTCTGCTTCTCCGTGTAAGTCCCAGCCCCAGCTTTTAAGTTTTCTTACAAGATCGACTAGTGTAACACGGTTTTCAAAATCTAAGTGGGGTTCTGGTGTGATTTCGTTGAAACCTAGATGTAGAATGTTTAGATGTTTTAATCCAGTTATATGGGCAAGGAATGCGGCTTCAAAACACCCTAGTGTCATGTTCATACCATCCTTCCCTTCACGCAAAGCCGAGTAATCATCTGCCCCCATGGCTTTGAGGCGATAAAAAAGCTCATCTGCTAAAGGTACGTCCGATGGGTGGATAGATATAGGAATATTTTTATCCATTTTTGCAATAGCATCGAAAATATTGTATAGCCGGTCGGTTTCATAAACGGCTAGTTCGGGGACATAAGGATATTCTACTTCGGGGTGGCGGTGCATGAATATCTTAAAGCCTATATTTCCAGTATTATTGTAAATCTTAACAACTTCGTCTGGGTCTGTTGCCCCGGCCCAGCTGTTATGGTCAATTAAAGATTTTTCTGATGCGAGAGCAACTTTATCTTGGTAACGTTCGAGTGTATTTGTTATAGGCGTGCAGTTTGGCATGTCCATATACATGGTGTAGCCTCCAGCTGCTGCTGCTTGGGACCCTTTTTCAAAATCCTCTTTGTGTGTTTGGCCAGGTTCTCTGAAATGGACATGTTGATTGACCAACCCTGGTAAAATTTCTTTCCCGGTAGCATCTATTATTTCGGTTGCGGGAGGAGTGGTTACAGAAGATCCTATGTGTACAATTATTCCATCTTTAATAGCTATATCTGCCGCATAACTATTTCCAGATGTATGAATTGTTCCGTTTTTGATAACTAAATCGACGGACATGTGATTATAATTCAAGGGGCGATCTATTAAGTTGCCGATGCAAAGATGGATAGAAGTAAAAATAGTCCCACCCGGATTCGAACCGAGGTCGTCGCGCCCAGAACGCGACAGGATTGGCCACTACCCCATGGGACTACGCAAAAGAGGTAGGTTCTGGTGTGTGTTAAAAGTTTTTTGTTGTTTGTGAGTAGGTCGTACCGATACATACATCCAGCAAGATAAATGATCGTATGGTATGTATGTGGGGCGTTTTATTGTTGTTGGGAAAGATTTCGGGGGGTATTGTGTTTGTTCGCGTTCTTTTACAGATCGTCACGTGGTGAAAAGAGATAATTGTTTAAGTATTGAATTTAAGGAAGGGGCTGAAGAAGTAAAAAATCCATATGTGGCATACAATTGCGCGAGAGTGGAAGGAGATTTTGTTGTTATGGGTAATGGAGATCACGTAGATCGGATAGTAGAACAACTTATATTAAAAATAAACCCAAAGGATGCATTAACAAAAGGATTAGTCGCGTCAGGATATGAAAAGGACGAGTACAACACCCCAAGGATAGCGGGGATTGTAGGGGGGGAGTCTTTTATCGGGATTATTAGAAAGGATGGAATTGAAGTGCAAGAAGTGAGTGACGTTATGTTTGTTTCAACTTATGGTAAAGATAGTCCAGAAAGACTTGATTTTGAGGCACAAACGGCGAGAGGAGTTATTGAGGAGATGTATGGAATGGGGTTTGAGTATCCAATATGTGCGGCGGGGGTAAAGAAAGGAGAATTAGTAGAATTTAGTTTGGATAACAAAAAAATTAATTAATATCATTAAACATTTTTTGGATTATGTTTAATGCTTCTTTACGTTGTTTCCAATTAACGAAAACGCCTATAGAAGTGGCGCTTGTTATGAGGTCGTTAAGGCGAATATTATTCTCAGATAGAAGAATTAAAAGATCCTTCAAAACAGTAGTTTGATCGGTTACGACACCACCAGAAATTCTAACAACTGCAATGGGAGATTCTGCAGTTACACTAGAAAGAGTAGGTATGTCGATTACAGCAGTATGTAGGGCGGATTCGACGTCTTTTCCATCAGCGTTGTCAACATAAAAAGTGATACTGTCAAGTCCACTGGATACAGCTTGTATATTGATATTAGAATCTCCTAGAATTACAGATAGATCTCGTAAGATGTGATGTGTGTTTCTTACAGACCGCCCTGCAACAGTGACACCAGTTAGTGCCCGTTCTCGCATATCTATTAAATTTTGGAATTTTCCAGTGACATCAGTCCCACCAGTTAAAAGTCCATCATGTTGATAATGGAGCACCCTAAGACCAAATTTATCGGTTTTGTAAGAAAGTGCAGAGGGGGCTATGACTTCGGCTCCACGGAAAGATAGACTGCGTAGTTCATCTACACTTATTTTTCCAACATTCATTGCACCTTCAACTGCGTTTGGGTCCCCGGTCATGACTCCAGAAACATCGGTGACGATTACGACTTCATCGGCTTTTAGATAATGGCCGAGCATGACTGCAGTAGTATCACTCCCACCACGCCCTAGGGTAGTTACATTTCCAGAAGTGTCTTCGGCTAAGAATCCAGTGATTACAGGCACCGTATCGTGGAGTATGTTTTGGAGATTTTCAGATCTAGATGTGGTTTCTTTTATAGATAAAGTTCCAGTTTCGTCGAGAATGATTGGCCAGCTGGAGTGTTGGGGTTCTAGAAAGATTGAGTTGATACCTTTAGAAGTTAATGCGGCTTTCAACATCCGCACAGAGGTTCGTTCCCCCATACTAACTATTTCTGCTTGGTCAGAAGGGTCAGCTTCAAATGTTATTTGGTCAAATAAATCATCTGTGGTGGACCCCATTGCACTTACAACCACAACTGCTTCATGCCCTTCTTGGACTAACTTTGCTATAGAAGTTGCTGCTCGGTCGATACGATCGCCAGTGGCGACACTAGTTCCTCCAAATTTTACAACTACGCGCACTATATAACCATCAGGGAAGTTGGAGAGACTTGAATCATTCGGTGTTTTCACAGGGATGAAGGGTTAATAGAGAAAAATTATGAGAATTTCCGGATAGTTAAATTCAAAGTATCTAAATCTAAGATGGGTGCGTACCCAACATCGGGAGTGATGTTTACACGTTTTTGGAAATCGGTTTGAGATTGCCAGCAGCCAGAATTGATAACCAGTACATTGTGATATTTACCATATCCAAATTTATGGACATGTCCAGAGTGGAAAACTGAGGGAATTTTATCAATAACCAGGTAATCTTTCTGTTCAGGGGAGATCCTAGTCCGGGATCCGAATTGGGGGGCTAAATGACGTTTTTTAAGGAGTTGGATCATAGCGTTATGAGGAGTTGCATAACTAACCTGGGTTGAAGGTGTTTCTGCAATTATCTCATCCAATGATACCCCATGGTACATGAGAATTGGGACCTCTTCGATGGTAACAGTTGAGGGGTTGGAGGTGAGGTGGATATTAGGAGAGGAGAGTATGTTTTTAATTTCAAGATCAAATCCAGGTTGGGGTTCTGCTAACCGAACAGCATCGTGATTTCCAGGTATCATAATCATAGAAATATCACCAGAGATATCCTTTAGGCATTCGTTGAACGCCTCGTATTGTTCATAAATATTAATAATCTCAAGGTCGGTGTCTTGCCCAGGGTACACCCCAACACCTTCGACTAGATCTCCCGCGATCAAAATATACTCAATGGGTTCTGCTTCGGATGTTTTGAGCCAACTTGTAAAATCGGACCAAAGGTCAGAACTGAAATTTTTAGATCCAACATGGATATCGCTTAACAGTGCTGCTTGTACGGGGCGGTTGGCATGGGGAGGATTGAAATTGGGAGGGATGTCGGGGAAATGGATAGCCTCGGCAAATAGAATCTCAGAATCGGGGGAGAGTTTTCCTTTAACACCTATGACTTCGTCTAAAAGTATCTCATCTGTTAAATTGAAAATATCACTGTTGTTATTTACTAATATTGAAAAGGTTCCAGATATATCTTCAAGTTCTATTAAAACATGATTGGAATTTGTTTTTTGAATATTAGAAACCATTCCTACAACACGTGCCTCAC
>CAWVSQ010000047.1:0-5921 GCA_963933005.1 uncultured euryarchaeote | reverse complement strand
AGAGATTATTGAGGAGAAATGGGCAGAGTGATAACCAGAAAACGACTCCAAGAGTTCGTGGTAATGATGAGCTGTTAAGTCGATAGGGGCTGTATCGAGCCAATGATGCAGGTATGAGAGATCGTACCCCAATAATTCACCTAAAGGAACCATATTTATTGCCCCAACTATGAGAGACAGTACACCCAATACTACTAAGGGTAATTTGATATTCCAACGTATAGGATGGGGATCTTTTGCAGCTTTTGAACGGGGAGAGCCATGGAAAGTCAATGATATCATCCTAAATGTGTAAAACCCAGTTACGAAAACTGCCATCAAGCCAAAGGCATAGCCTACTAGTAAAATTGGAGAACCACCGAGACCGTAGTTCAAAGTTTCTAGAAGGACCTCATCTTTAGACCAGAAACCGGCAAACGGGAATATCCCGGCCAATGCTAGAGATCCAAAAACAAAAGACCAATAAGTAACAGGGAGTTTTTCTCGGAGTCCGCCCATGTTCCACATATCACCGTCGTGATGCATTGCGATTATCACAGCTCCAGCTCCTAGGAAAAGTAATGCTTTGAAGATTGCGTGAGTGGTGAGGTGAAAGACCCCAGCTACGTATCCACCCGCCCCCAAAGCGAGCATTATGTAACCATATTGACTTATTGTAGAATAGGCCAGGACTTGTTTGAGTTCGTGTTTGACCGTTGCCATCGTTGCAGCGAGTAATGCAGTTAATCCACCAATTAGTGCAATAACGGCCAAGGTGGTGGGGGACAATGCGTAGAACCCATATATTCTTGCTACTAGGTAAACACCAGCTGCAACCATGGTTGCCGCGTGGATAAGTGCGGATACAGGTGTTGGGCCTTCCATGGCGTCTGGAAGCCAAGTGTGAAGAGGGAATTGTGCAGATTTTCCGATAACACCACCTAGTATCAAAAGTCCGATTATAGTGACCCAAGTTTGTGGATTGAGCCCATGTAAATTTTGACCTGAAAGAATGGCAGATTTTGCTATAACTGAGAAAGAATTTGGACCCGCGAAATTGGCAGTTCCAAATATGACTAAAACTGCAACTACACCTATAAGGAAAAAGTAATCTCCAAATCTAGTTACTAAAAATGCTTTTGTAGCGGCTCTTGGGGGTGCATCTTCGCGGAACCAGAATCCAATTAAGATCCAGGAACAGAATCCAACTAACTCAAAGAAGATGAAGGACATTAATAAATTATCTGAGATAACAAATGACAACATACTAAATGAAAATAAAGATAGCCCTGCATAATACCGGAACAGGCCCTGCTCATTTTGGTCATTCATATAACCAAGACTGTGTATGAAAACCAAAAGTGCTATTAGAGAAACTATAACAAGCATGAGTGCAGAAAGTGGATCAATTAAGAATCCAAAATGGAGGTCTGAAACTGCCCATGGTGCCCACGTATAAGCAGATTTGTTGAAGAAATCGCCAGAGTAGACAGGAAGGATTAGTGAGAGGGAAATTAAGAGTGACCCAGATAATGCAATTATACCAGGAATTGCTCCGCGTTTTGGTAGAAGAGAGGGAGTGAATTGGCCTGCAAATAAAGTTATCAAAAATGCCATTAAAGGCAAAAGTGGTATTGCAGCAATTAGATCAAATGGATTCATGATTACCACCTCAATGTCACTGCTTTGGTGACATCAATATCAGAGAAATTTCTATGCAGTACTAAAATGATCCCAATTCCAACAGCAACTTCTGCTGCTGCGAGGGCCAAAACAAAAAGTGAGAACACCTGTCCAGTTAAGTTTCCATGTAGTGTTGAAAATGCTACAAAATTTAAATTTGCAGCATTTAGCATAAGTTCAATTGAAATAAGAAACATAAGCGCATTTCGACGCGTTAAAACTCCGAATAGACCAATAGAAAAGAGTGCTGCTGACAATAGTATGTAGTAGCTAATAGGAACCATATTAATTTTCACCTGTCGTATTTCTTCGGGCTAGCATAATGGCCGCTACAAGAGCGGCGACAAGGGCTATATCAATTATTTCAAATGCTGCTAGGAAGCCTTCACTAGGAACTGAAGCACCGGGTAGATCAAACATGGCATATCCAATACTTTTGGTTATCAAAGCGCCATCTTGAAAACCAATCGAGGGGGTAAAAGAAACTCCTAGTAGTATAGTTGAAAATAGAATGAAAAATATAATTGCACCCACACCACGGAATAGATGAGGTCCAAGATTGAGTTCAGGGGAGGTCATAGCTGTGGGGTCTAGTTTTCGACGAATTAACATTATGGCGAAACTAATTAGAATGAGCACACCACCTACGTAAACGAGGACTTGCATTGCTGCGATAAACTCGGCTGATAAAAGTACGTAATGAATTGCTATACTCAAAAGTGCCACACCCAAAAGAAGAACAGAATGCCAAACATCTTTTACTAAGACTACTCCGATGCTGCTGAGTAGGGTCAATCCTGCAAAAAAGGAGAATACCAATAGATCAGATATACTAGTTTCCATCATTGGTAATCAATTTCTCCATCTATTTCGCCAACCCAAGCTGATCGCGCAGGTTCGCGGGAGGCGAGGGGGTCAAGGCCTTTATACCAAGGGACATTTTTGAGCTGTTCTTTGTTGTATATCAGGTCGGCTTTAGTATCTCCTGTGAACTCAAATTGTTGGGTCAATACAATGGCATCCACGGGACAAACTTCCTCGCATAACCTGCAAAAAATACATTGACCGATGTGAAGGTTGTATTCCTCTCCTTGACGTTTATCGTCTAGTTTGATTTCGATGGTATCGTTAGGACAAACTATCTCGCACTGTCGACACCAAATGCAACGTTCTTGGCTAAATTTGTGAACTCCACGAAATCTAGGAGAGACGTGAGGAACAGATTCGGGGTATTCAATTGTAAATGTTTGACCACCTAGAGCATGTTTCATAGTTGCAGTCATTGATTGAAGAATTCCGATCATGCTATAACACCTACCAATACTGCAGTGAAAATTAAGTTAATGAATGACAACGCCAGTAGTCCTTTCCAGCCAATTTCTATCATCTGATCAATTCGGATACGGGGGATTGCTGCCCTCATCCACTGTGTGAAGAGAAATACGCTCCAAATTTTTAATAAAAACCAGATAAATCCAGGTATAAATGACAGAGAAGAAATAGGTGCTGCGGGACCACCTAAAAAGAGGGTAGCAATAATAGCACCACCTAAGAAAACATGTAAGAATTCTCCGAGGAAAAATAAAACAAAGTATACTGAAGAATACTCAGTGACATATCCTGCAACAAGTTCGGTGGGTGCTTCGGGTATGTCGAAAGGGTTTCTGCCTATTTCGGCCAAGTTTGCAACTAAAAACAAAATGAAAGCAAATGGATTTACAAACGCAAACCAAGATGGAATTGCAATCCCTGCAATTACTATCAAGGGGTCAGCTTGTGCCGCTACAATTTCACTTAGTCGTAAGGATCCAGCGAATAAAACGACAGACGCTGCAGTAACTATGAGAGGAATTTCATAGGCTATATTCATTGCCACTGCTCGGAGACCACCTAACATGGAAAATTTATTATTAGAAGAGTACCCCGCTATTACAACTCCAATTGATGCGATAGAAGATACCGCGAAAACAAAAACTAAACCGGTTTCTGGGTCTGCTAATTGGATAGGACCGCCCATAGGAATAACTGCAAATCCCAACAGTGCAGAAAAAGGAAGAATCAAAGGTGCGATGTCCCAAGAAGGGCGATCTACACCTTCGGGTACTATGAGTTCTTTTGCTAGTAAACGAACAGCATCTGCTACGATGATGAGTAGGCCGAATGGCCCAAGTCGGTTGACTGCGATTCGGTCTGTAAAAACAGCAGTTATTTTTCTTTTTGCCCATGGCCCGGCGATGCCAGCAGAAATTAACATTATATTTCCGATTAAAAATGCTGCTAAGAATGCAGATATAATAGTTCCAATGAACCCATCAAATCCCAAAAGATTGGATATGGCGTCCACGAGGGGTGTTTGGGTATTGAGGAGAAAATTGATCATCGATCGACCTCTCCAAGGACAATATCCAGGCTACCTAAGGCTGCGATTAGATCGGGTACTAGCCCACCTTCCGCCATTTCAGAGAGGGTGGAAAGATTACTAAAACAAGGGCTGCGAATCTTGAATCGGGCTGGTTGTTGCGTCCCATCTGAACGTATGTAAATTCCAAGTTCCCCTTTTGCAGCTTCAACGGCTCGGTAGATTTCTGCGCCTGCAGGCGGTTTGATCGTACGGGGGACGTTTGCTTGGATTATTCTATCTTCTTCAGGCCAAGATTCTATTAAAGATACGCACTGATCAATGATTTTTGCAGATTGTTCAACTTCGCCTAATCTAACTAAGAATCTAGAATATATGTCACATCCATCATTGGTTACAACATCCCAATCAAGGTTTTTATAATACCCATATGGATCGTCTCTGCGCAAGTCATAGTCAATTCCAGATCCTCTAGCTACAGGTCCAGTTGCACCATATTGTCGAGCCACATCAGGGGGTAAAATTCCAATATCGACACATCTCAATTGGAAAATTTCATTTGCAGTCATTAAGTCAGAATATTCTTGAATTCCAGAGGGAATAGCATCCAAGAAAATCCGGATTTTTGATAAGAATTCACTTCGTGGTTCTGGAAGATCCCATACGACACCCCCAAGGCGGAAATAATTAAACATCATTCTTTGGCCAGTTAGATCTTCTAATATTGATTGGACAATTTCACGATCCCTCATAGCATACATGAAGATTGCAGTGAAATCACCATAGATATCTAATGCAAATGTCCCAACGGCTAAGAAATGTGCACAGATACGGCAAAGTTCAGCCCCCATAGTGCGGAGAATTTCGGCATATTCGGGGACTTCTATATTAACTAGGTCCTCTGCTGCTCGGGCATACGCCCACTCATTGAGCAACCCCGCAGATGCATAGTCCCAACGGTCAGGATAAGGCATTATTTGGTAGCGATAATTCAATCCCTGGGCCATTTGTTCTTCGCAACGGTGGAGATATCCTATATCAGGGTCAACAGCTACGACGTGTTCTCCGTCGAGTACTGTTTTTAGGTGCAACACTCCATGAGTTGCTGGATGATGAGGACCTATATTGATGAACATGGTGTTATCCTCTACATCGTGTTGAAGGGGATTTTCATGTTCTTGTAAAGCTATAATTTGAGGTTTGTTTTGGTCATAATCTAAGCTAAGAGGGTGACCTTGCCAAGTATCAGGTAGAAGAATTCGGCGAAGGTCTGGATGCCCCTCATAATTGATCCCAACTAGATCATATGCTTCTCTCTCATGCCAGTCGGCGGTCCGAAAAACAGAGGATGCAGATTGATTCCAAGGGTTATTTTTGGGAGAGGGTACAACAATGCCCAATTCATGTTGAGGAGAGTCGTATTTCCTAAGGTGGTATATGGATTCAAAACGATCCTCATATTCTTGTGCAGTGACACAAGAGAGATGGTCAAATCCGGCTTCATCCCTAAGTAAAGTTAACGTTTCTTCAACTGTGTCGGGGCGGATTACAAATGCAGGGGCGTTAACATGGTCTTCTTTTTGTAGAATGAGATCGCCGAGCAGTTTTTCCAATTTAGTATAATTCAAACTACCACTTTTAGATACCCCGACCATATCTTTTTTCGCAGGGATAGTTGTAGAACTCACGGAGAATCTCTCCAATTGTAGCGCATGACTAGATCGTTTTCTGCTATCTGATCTGCGAGTTGTGCGATGATTTCATGAGTATCAAGATCGCCGAATTTTTCGAGTTCATAGGGATCGACGGTTACAGGTGAGCGTTGTCCACTAATAATGCGTTCTTGTAACTTCACTATCCCATAAACTAATGCTTCTGGGCGAGGTGGACAGCCAGGGAC
>CAWVSQ010000046.1:0-5933 GCA_963933005.1 uncultured euryarchaeote | reverse complement strand
GACTTCGGATAAAAAACATGTTCGATCTTTAAAAGAAGGAAAATACGAAGACATGTGGGTGTATTGTGAAACGCAGCAGGGAGAGCTAATTGATGTGTCTAAAGAGATGTTAGGAAAAGCACGAGATTTGATGGATCAATATAATGGAGATTACAAGACTAAAGAAAAAGTTGTAGCTGTTTTAATTGGGGAAGACATTGCACGATTGGCAGATGAATGTATTGCTCATGGGGCAGATATTGTGATATATGCAGAAGACAAACGATTGAATCGGTTTCTTCACACCTCCTATACAAAAATTTTCTGTGACATGTCTCGTTCCAGGCCCGCGTGGAAAAAATATGATGAACCAAGATATGTAATTTTTCCTGCAACGAATAATGGGAGAGATCTCTCCGCTCAGGTGCAAGCAGAACTAGATTCTGGATTGGCTTCAGATTGTTCGGGGTTGTACATAGAAGACATAGTAATCTCAAACCCAGTTAAGACGGGGAGACCGGGGACAAAGAAGAAATTTGAACGGGTACTACACATGAAAAGACCTGATTTTTCTGGGTTTGAATATTCGACCATCCTATGTCTAGATAATCCACATAGGGAATTTCACCCACAGGGGGCATCAGTTATCCCAGGGAGTTTCTCCATCAAAAAACCAGATTCTAGTAGAGATGGAAAAATAGTTCTCCACGAGATGGCGATTGAAGAAAAATGGTTGGATATTTCGATCCTAGGTAGTGAAAACGTGGAAACTGGGATAGATTTGTCAGAGTACGAAGTGGTAGTATGTATGGGTAGAGGTATTGGGAAAAATCCCACAGGCGGAATTGATCTAGGACTGGAACTTGTAAGTATGTTTGATAATGCAGCGTTAGGAATTACTAGAGGGATAGTAACATCATCATATACATTTGAGGGAAGGGTGGAACAATACGCTAAAGAAGAAAGGCAGATAGGAGAGACTGGCCAGGTAATAAAACCAAAGTTGTACATTGGTGCAGGAGTTTCAGGAGCCATCCAACACAAGATAGGCATGGGAGAATCTGAGATTGTAATTGCGATAAACGAAGATGAAAATGCCGATATTCGAGATTTTGCAGATTATTTCATAAATGGGGATTTATTTGAAGTTATTCCTAAAATGATAGAAGCTTTGAGTGGGGGTAAGGGAAATTTAGAGAAGTACATAAAAGGAGGAAAAAATAATGCATGAGTATGAACACTATGAAGCGATAGTAGTGGGGGCAGGGCCCGGTGGCGCTGCTGCTGCTGCAGTATTGGCACAAAATGATATTGAAACGATTGTATTAGAGAGAGGGATAGAGCCGGGATCTAAAAACGTATCTGGAGGATTGATATATGCAGAAAAATCTTCACCATATACTATTGACAATCTCTTTCCAGAATTTAGAAAATTTGCTGCTGAGAGACCAATAACTGAATATAAGCTACACAACATATCTGGGAAAAAAACAGCCACATTTGACCTCAAAGGACTTCATGAGTCTGATACTGAATGGTGCGACTCGGTTCTTAGGCGGAAGATGGACTCTTGGCTTGCAAAAGAAGTTCAGGGTATGACTCAAGAAACGGGGGGCGGTCTTCTAAATGGAATACACGTTAATGGAGTGCTGAGGGACGAAAATGGTAAAATTGAGGGAGTGACATGTGACGAAATAGACCCGATCACAGCGGATGTGGTCATTGCGGCGGATGGGGTGACATCGGAGTTGGCCCGTTCATCGGGATTGATGAATTGGGAACGCCCAGAAGAATGGTTTCAGGGCGTAAAGGTTGTTGTCGATCTGCCAGAAGTGGATAATATATTTGGCTTAGAACCAGACACTGGAATTGCTCACTTGTTTTCAGGGGATCTTTTCGAAGGGGTTCGGGGTGGAGGATTCTTATACACCAATCGGGAGTCATTGTCGATTGGGACTGTGTTCCATCTAGACAGTATTATGGAGAAAGAAGCGGAAACTCAAGAATTGTTGAATAAGTTGATAACCCACCCTCTGTTAGGCCAGTGGATAGATGAAGATTATTGTGAACTAGAGTATTCGGCGAAACTAGTTCCAGATTCGAAAAAGGCCGCGAATCCAACTCCGCATCTAGATCGACTCTTACTCGTAGGGGATGCGGGAGGACAAATGCAAGCCCAAGGTCCGATAATAAAGGGTATGAATCATGCAGTTACAGCGGGTGCACTCGCTTCTGAAGCATTTGTGGAAATGCGAGATAGAGGATCGATTGACAAGACGGGGGAGAGGTATGAGTTGAAACTTCGTCAGACCGGAGTTATGAATAAACTTCGGCCCCCGATGTACAGCGTAGTTAGAGCAATTGGGGAGAATAAAATTGCTACTACAATTGCAGATGGATTGGTTACTTCTCCGATTGGCAGGGGCGCCATTCGATTGATGGGAAATAGAATAGAAAAGTTATACAACATGCCTATTTTGTCAATGGCAATACCAGATACATCGACCCCATATGTTACACTCCCAACAGTAATTGGAGAAGAGTTGGGCACGATTATTAAGAGTAAAAATTCAGTTAAACCTCCAGAATTGTCAGAAAGAATTAGCAAACTAGCATACGATACAGACATAGGAAAACCGCACATCAATCTTATAGATAACTCGTATGAAGCTAGTGGTGTTGCAGTGACTGCATGTCCAGTGAGCGCCGTTGGTTTCGGGGGAGGATGCTACCGAGTAGAAGAAGTAGAAATTGATGGAAAAATTGAGCTCAGAGTTAGTTTAGATACGCAACCTTGTATTGAATGTGGAACTTGCGCAGTCGTGGCTAAAACCGAATGGAACAATCCAAGGGGAAACAAAGGTGTTGAGTTCAGATACGGATGAAAAATTAGAGGAATTTTCGGAAAGAATTGAAACACTTAGTGGGACACTTCAAGATGAAATCAAAATGGCTCGGGTAGGAAATGGGGAGGGGATTGAACAGAAAGGTGCTGCAATGGAATGCCTTATGAAGGGTTTTGGCCCTTCTATCGCGATATATATAGAAGCTAGATTGAAAGGAAACTTAATCCCAATAACACCTGAACAATTTCTAAAACTTGAATCAATTATGAATGGGTGGTTAGAATTATATACAGAATATTTAGGAGAGAAAGTTGAAGCTAATTTTAGCATAAGAGAAGCCGCTGTTTTGTTTCTCGAAACGCATGATATCCAGGATGTTGCAGAAATCCTAACAAGAGTACCGAAAGTGGATAAATAGTAATTTGTATTAAGGGATAGGAGAAGGAGATAGATAGCTTTCCCACAAATCTAGAGTAATAGAATCGTTCTCAGGATAAGAATCGCCCCATAGTTCTTGTGCTGAAAATCTAACTTTATACACAGGTTCGGCGAGATACTCCCCACGCACGATGGCGTCTGGTAAAGGGAATGTTCCAAAAAGTTTTTCGATCGTGCCAGTGCTTTTTTGGGCGTAGGCTGGTGCCCTGCAATGTCCAAATTCATTGTTAGATTTTACTACGACTTCATCCCCTATATTGAAATTGTTTTTCACAGATTCTACTTCTTTGAGCTTGTCTTTTTTGAATGAATTCAATACTTTGGTAGTCAGATTTGGATCGGATTTGGATTCGTTTTGTTGCACATCCAATGAGAGAGATTCTCGGCGGGAATCAATATCTTCTTTCGTTAAGATTCCTTTCTCAATTAATAGCATTTCAATGCTATCGAGCCATTTTTCAAAATAGCTGAGTTGAAGGTAACGTAAAGGCGGGATTCGTTCTGATGCATGGCGTTTTTCGTCCACTTTGTAAATGCCGTGCACTTGGATTATTTTGTTCATTACAAATACTTCCTGCTCCCATCTTTCGTGGAATTGGACAGAATCCATTTTTATTGGGCCGAATCCATGCATCCCACCTAGATCATGTATGGCTTTCATAGAGGATATGGGCGGGGATATTTAATAAAAGGATTGGTTATTTGGGGGGCAAGATAACCTGTCTAATTGCAGTTCCACCACCCTCTAATTCCTCCATTGCTTCATTGATTTCAGAAAGTGGACGTTTGCTACTAATCATTTCTTTTAATGACATGTGTCCGGCTACAACTAGATCTGCCAACATGGGGATTGCTGTTTGGAGACTATAAGATCCATTGAATGATCCAATTATAGACTTTTCTCGTACGACCATCTCGTATAAATTGAGATTAACGGTGTGTTTTTTTGCAGGAGTAGTTCCTACCAAGATTACAGATCCCGTGGAGTGAAGAGATTCTACCGCCTGTTCAACAACTTTAGAATTTCCAACAACATCAAATGCATAGTCTACACCACGGCCATCGGTTATTTGTTTTATTCGGTCTACAGGATCTTCTTCGCTAGCATCTATGGTATGAGTCGCGCCAAGATTTTTTGCTACTTGGAGTTTTTCTGAAATCATATCTACTACAATAATAGTTACAGCACCTCGGACCACTGCACCTTGCAAAGCGCTTAATCCAACGCCCCCTGCTCCGAATATTGCGACCGTAGATCCTGCTTCAATATTAGCGGTGTTCATCACAGCCCCCGCGCCTGTGAATACACCACATCCTAAAAGAGTTGCTTCATCTAGGGGAAGTTTGTCGTTGATTTTAATTGCTACTTCTTCAGTTACGTTAGTAAATTGTGTAAAAGACGAAACTCCATGGCAATGATATATTTTTTCTCCGTTTCGATAGAACCTACGTTCGCCGGTGCGGAGTGTTCCTGCATGGCGAGATGTTAACCTTGCAATACATAGATTAGACCTGCCTTGCCTACAATATTCACATATGCCACATGCAGGCCTTCCAAGGACTACATGGTCTCCAGGGGATAATGTAGTAACAGAATCTCCGATTTGTCGCACTATCCCTGCACCTTCGTGTCCCATTACCAGAGGATATTGTTCATTGATATTGCCCAAGGCCATTGCAACATCAGTATGGCATAAACTTCCTGCAATAATTTCTACGATGACTTCCTCCCCGGTGGGTTCTTCAACTTCAATTTCGCAAATAGTAGCGGGTTTTGACTCACTGAATTTGCCATTTTTAGTTGGTTTTTCAAGGATAGCAGCTATTGATTCCATGTAGGTTTATTCTTCATTTGAAGACTTAACTTCGTTTATAATAGCTTATAATTGGGATTGAGATGGAAAAGTGATAAATAGATGTAAGGGTTGCAGAGAAAATGTGACTCGGATTATCACTGAAGAAGAGATAGCTGAAAATCTACAGATAACAGAGGTTATTTCTGCGGTGGAAAAGATGTTTATTGATTTTGGGGAGGGGATGGCTGCGACAGATACTCGAGAAGATATTTTAACCCCTCAAGCGATTTCGGGAGAAGGTATTGATGCGAAATCGCACCTATTGAAAACTATGGGAGGGGTAATCCCGTCGTTAGACGTGGGTGCTGTGAGAATTAATTCGAATATAGTGGCATGGAAGACTAAGAAGGGGAAAAGAACCAAAAGTAAAATACCAGGAAATGATGGGAGATACACGGGGTTGGTTTTGTTGTTTAGCACTAGAACGGGAGAGCTTTTATCTATATTTCCAGATGGGATTGTCCAAACTTATCGGGTTGCTGCTACGAGTGCTATTGCGGCGAAATATATGGCTGTAAAGGATAGCAATCGGGTTGGAATTCTAGGTACTGGACCTCAAGCTAGGGCTCATTTACTAGCTTTTGAAGATGTATTTGAGATAGAGAGTGCGAAGATATACTCTCCAACTCCAGAAAATCGGGAGTTGTTTGTTTCTTCGATGGAAGATGAAGTGGATATGGATTTGATTTCTACGAGTAATCCCGAGGAAGTTTTTCAGGGGGCAGAGATCATACAGTGTGCAACTAATTCATTAGATCCGGTGTTTGACATGAAATGGATTTCAGAAGGGGCCCATATAGGAGTATTAAACAGA
>CAWVSQ010000045.1:0-5954 GCA_963933005.1 uncultured euryarchaeote | reverse complement strand
GGGTTCAAGAGTTATAGTGGAAATGTCTCTTGCAAAACGAGAAAGTGGCAGGTTAATCGAACCGGGTATGTGACCTGAGAGATAATCTTGTTCGGGGCGAACATCTAGTATTTGTACTTCATGCCCCGCCTTTAATTTGTCATGTAGTTCTATGGCAGTGATACCCCCGTTTGTTGGCATAGTAGTGGGTAACATAGAAGCGGACTTAAAAGCATTTATAGAGAATGTAAAGATTGGGAAAGATTAGTTGTGTATTTATCTTAAAAGCGGCCTAAGTGTCTAGATGGATGGTCCAAAACTAGATAGCGAGGGGTTGGAACGCTATTCTAGACAGATTATAATGGAAGAGATCGGACCAGATGGGCAAGATTCCATATTGAAAAGTAAGGTGTTAGTAATAGGTGCAGGGGGACTTGGGTCTCCGGTTATTCAATATCTGGCTGCGGCGGGTGTTGGGACTATAGGAATAGTAGATAAAGACACCGTGGAAATTTCTAACCTCCATAGACAAGTGATCTATAGAGTGGAAGATGTGGGAAAGCAAAAAGTCGAAAGTGCGCGTGAATTTGTGAGCAATATCAATCCGAATGTAAAAGTAGAAACATATCATACGGAATTGAACCCCGATAATATTCTGAGTTTGATTAAGAAATATGACTTCGTGATCGATGGAACGGATAATTTTGAGAGCTGTTTTCTAATAAATGATGCTTGCACTTTGTCCAAGAAACCATATAGTTATGGGGCAGTTCTTAGATTTTCGGGGCGGGTTATGACGTTCCCAGCTAGAGGTGATTCCCCGTGTTATCGGTGTTTATTCAAAACTGCCCCACCCCCCGGTACTATTCTTGATTGTGCAACTGCGGGAGTTTTGGGGAGTGTTGCGGGAGTGATAGGTAGCATGCAGGCGACAGAGGCTATAAAGAATATTGCAAATGTGGGAGAATTAGTACAAGGAAGAATCATAGAATATAATGCGTTGAATATGTCGTTTGAGGAAACGATGATAAGAAAAAATCCAAATTGTCCCATTTGTGGAAAAGATCCAACTATAAAAAATATTAAAGATGTAGAATACACAGGGGCGTGTACATTAAAACGAAAATGATACTTACGGAGTTTTAGATTGAAACACTTACCACTATCCCGTCGCCGAGGGGTATGACGAATGTTTTAAAAGAGGAATCTTTTTTCAATTCGAGTAAATAATTTGCAGTTCCAAGGGTATTTTCATTAAGCTGTGGGTCTTCAGAATCGGGGTCAAAAAATGAGAGCAAACCTTCGAAACTTACCGTCAACCCTGACATAGCGTTGTCGGCTATGAGAACTCCTCCGGGGCGAAGTTTGGTTTTCACAGCATGGAAATCGGGTAAATAATCACAGTTATAATGATCAAATAAAATTAGGTCGAATTGTTCAGAATAATTATCAAAAATTTCGCGGGCGTCTCCGGTCTCAAATATCGCTTTATCCGCAAATCCTGCCCGGTTGAGAAAATCGCGGGCAAGGTCTAGCTCGTTTGGGTCCCTATCAGTTAAAACGACAGATCCACTAGGGGGAAGTCCGCGGGCAATCCAATACGCAGAGTAGCCAAACCCGGATCCAAATTCAAATGCCCTTGTTGCATGAGACAAAACGGTGAGGAGCTCTATTGCCATTCCAGCCCGAGGCCCCACAGTGGGAAAATTTCTCTCTTTTGCAAGGGATTCCATTTCTAGTAAAATTTCAGTGGGTTCGGGAGAGACTAAATCTAAGAATTTAAGTGCGTCTTTTGAGAGAATTGGATTCATTTGGTTATGTAGATAAAAGGTGGAAAGATACTAATATATTTTCCTGATTTAAACATGTTATAGCAAATATCGATGATTAGAAACAAAAACTATCATCTAGCTGAATCGATCACATTTATGGTCAGGAGACCTGTGAGGGGATGAGTTTCTATAGAAACGTCTGTATGAAAAGCATCCTGTATGTTCCTGCGTGTGAGAACTGATTCGGGGGCACCCATAGATAGGATTTCTCCTTCTGATAATAATAGGAGTTGATCGCAAAAATTTGCTGCCAATTCCAAATCATGTAAAACCACGATGGCGGTTTTTCCAAAACTTTCGACTTGATCTTTAATAAGATTCAAGATGCGTGAAGTATGTCGAAAATCAAGACTGGCTATGGGCTCATCGAGTAATAAAACAGGAGTTTCTTGGGCGAGTGTTCTAGCGATAAATACACGTGCTTTTTCACCGCCGCTTAATGAATTGATAGTTCGTTCAGAAAGGGTTGACAGATCGGTTTGTTTGATCGCCCAAGTGACTATATCACTAGGAAGATCTAGTCCGCCGAAACGGGAATTGTGAGGATAACGGCCCATTTCTACAATTTCTCGTACAGTGAAATCGAAAGAAACCATAGTATTTTGTGGAACTACAGCTATTTTTTTACTTATCTGATGTGCGGAGAGTTTAGATAGGGAATCGGAGCCTACATAGACATCACCTTCGGTGGGCTTAATATGTCCATTTAATACCCTCAAAAGTGTGGTTTTTCCAGATCCGTTGGGACCCACGATTCCAATAAATTTGGATTTAGTAAAGTTTGCACTTATACTTTTTAAAATTGGGACATTATCAATGTGAACAGATACATTTTTGACTTTAATGGAAGTCATGACGCAGGCCCCCTTTTGTTGCGCAGGAGATATATGAAGAAGGGTGCTCCGACTAGCGCCGTGACAACTCCAACGGGCACTTCTGCGACACCAGATCTAGCTACTGTGTCGGCCACGACTAGAAATATGGCTCCTGCTAACGCACTTGTGGGAAGTAGTATGCGATGATCTGGCCCAACTATAATACGCATGATATGGGGGATGATTAGACCAATAAATCCGATCACTCCCGATACAGAAACCGCTACTGCAGTTAAAAGGCTAGACACGGCTAAGAGGATTCTCTTCGTTTGTTCAACGTTCACGCCTAAACTATGGGCACTTTCTTCCCCAAGATAAAGGGCATTCAAATCTCGGGTGAAGAAAAATAAGAATGAAAATCCGAGTAAAACTAGAGGCAAGGTGAAAGCTATATCAACCCAATTTGCGGTGTGGAGATGCCCCATTAACCAAAAGATTGCTTGCCGAAGGTTTTCACCGCTAACAAGGAGCAAAAGAGACACCATAGCTCCGAGAAATGTTTGGACTGCTATTCCAGCGAGCAAAAGAGTTGCAACGGGGGTATGGCCATTTTCTGTTGAGACATAGAAAACAAAAAATGCAGCTACAAGTGCCCCAATAATAGCTGCAATTTCAATGCCAAATGGAATGGAAATTCCAAAGGCTATGACTGCTACCGCACCAGTTGCAGCACCTGCAGATACACCAATAATAGAAGGATCCGCCATAGGATTTCTAAAAAATCCTTGCATGACAGTTCCAGCTGCCCCAAGTGCGAAACCCACTATAGCAGCGAGGATAATGCGTGGTAATCTCAAAGTGACTAAAATGGTCATGTCCGTGGAGGTGAGAAGGTTAGCTTCGTCGAAGAAAATGGTGAGTAGAATCTTGAGAAATAAATTAGAAGATAGTTTGGCAGGTCCAATTCCAGAACTAACTAAAGAAACCAGAATCAATAGAGTGACAAGAGTTAATGACCAAACAGTTACGCGATATATGTAGCGCATTGATACACAATTAAATTTGGGTTAAATAAATAAGTATTGTATTGGGGACTGCAAAATTGATGCAATTGAGAAAAGAGGAAGTATAAATTCAGAGAGAAACCAAATCAAAGTATGGTGGACAAGCTCATCTACCCAGCATATATGGACTCTCTGAAAACGAGAATGGAGGGTAGGCGCGTCCCAGGTGATATTGCGGTGGAAAATCCGACAGTTGGAGAGATAGAACTAGCATTGAATCAGATAGGATACTCTTCGGAGATTGAACAAGATAAATCATATTCGCGGCAGCCATGGATAAGAACGGGGAGGGTGAGAGTAAAAAATTCAAGTGATTCGGCGAAGAATGATATAATTCAAGCTGTTGCTGCATATGTAAAGGCGATTAGAAATGAAGCGAATAGGTGAAGTCAAAACTATTACAGGTTCGATAGCAGTGGCACAAGGAGAGGATCAAACACGTCCGGATATAGGGACAAAAGTTATCGACGAAAAGTTAGAGAAAGTGGGCCATATTGTCGATATAATTGGTCCGGTTTCGAGACCATATATAATTATTAAGATTAGAGAGGGTGTAAAAGGGATACTAAAGAAACGTTTGTATTCTCGTTGAAACGTGGCGCCGAAGAGGAAAAGAAAATGAAAATGGGATACAAAAAAATAATTGCGGTTGGAGTAATACTAGCTATCACGTTAATTGTTCAGATAGGGGCAGTGGCGCTTGTTGATCCATTTTTGGAAGAGGGTTATCAGTCGGTAGAAGATCCAGAGGATCCACTGAATGGAATACTCTATTTAGCAGTAGTTCTTGTGGCTACTGCAATTTTGTTGTATACGGTGAAACTGGAGATGGATCTCTTGATTCGTCTTGGGATAATATCTATGTGTGGGTTTATATCGTGGTATGCTTTCACGATTATTTCTGAATGGATAGTTCCAGAAGGTCCTGCAGAAGTGATTGCCCTGATATTAGCAGGAGGCCTTAGTGTTATGTTGTTCGCATACCCAGAGTGGTACGTTATCGATGGTGCTGGAATAATAGTAAGTGCTAGTGCTGCAGGTTTATTTGGAATTAGTTTTGGTCCACTTCCTGCATTAATTTTATTGACATTTTTGATTGTTTATGACATTATAAGCGTGTACAAAACTAAGCACATGTTGACTTTGGCAGATGAAATTGGTAGGTTGAAATTGCCGCTAATATTAATAGTGCCATTATCACTTAGATATTCATTTTTCAAAGATGAAATCGGGACAGATAGAGGGGAAGAAAGGGAGGCATTTTACATAGGTTTGGGAGACTTGATACTACCTACGATAATGGTGGCAAGTGCAGCTTGTTTTTCGGAAGCTCCTTATATTTCCTCGAAGATGCCAATAAATGTGCCAGTAGTGGGAAGTATGGTTGGGACGATGGGGGGATTGATTATACTCCTATGGTTGGTGGATAAAGGAAGAGCTCACGCGGGGCTTCCGTTTCTTAATGGGGGTGCCATTATAGGATACATGATAGGATCGATCATAGCTGGCATTTCGTTGACATCTATGATTGGACTATAAGATATAATTTATTTCATTGCAGTGCTAGAAGGTTCGATTTGCAAAGTGGTTCCCAGGCCAGCTTGTAAAGCTTTTTGATATAACATATAAGCAGAAGAAATAGTTTCTATTGCAGTTCCACCGCTATCAAAAATTGTGATTTCGGAGTTGGTAGTCCTCCCAGGTAAAATTCCGTTGACAACCTCGCTAAGTTCCGCATAGATGTGAGTTTCATCTACAAGTCCCATATTAAATGCGGCTAAAAAAGATCCGGCATCAGTGAAAACTCTAGAGCGTATATCGGGGATGTAAAGGGACCGTTGGACAATATGTTCATCTAGTTCTCTCTTTCGGGGGTGATATTGTCCGATCGCATTTATATGAGTCCCATCTGATATATTGTTACCATCAAAAACGGGGATGCTAGAATTAGTTGCAGTTACTACGACGTCCGCATTAGATATAGCGAGTTTACTCGAACTAACAGGTTTGATGGGGATGTCAAGCTCTTCAGTTAGTTCTTTTGCAAATGATTCTCTGTTACGTTTGGTGGAGGAATAGACATATATTTTATCGAATTGTCGAACTGTTACTGCCGCTCTGATTTGTCCTTTTGCTTGAGGGCCTGATCCAATAACTGCTAAACTAGATGCATCTTTTCGGGATAATGTTTCAATTCCTAATGCACCCACTGCTCCCGTTTTGTGAGGATTGAAAGAGGCCCCATCTAGTATAGCCAGCGGCTC
>CAWVSQ010000044.1:0-6052 GCA_963933005.1 uncultured euryarchaeote | reverse complement strand
GTGATAGATTCGAGCGAGGTTAGACGGTGGGTTGGTGTTCGTGCCAAAATTGAATCTAAATCGGCCCCACCACCTATTGTCCTTACAGTTTCGGTTCCAAGGGCTCGGTCAGTGGTTCGGTCTTTTTCTACAAAATTAGGGGCTATAGCGTTGACTCTGACCCCGTCAGAAGCCCATTCAATGGCAAATACTTTTGTTAACATATTGATCGCTGCTTTTGCTGTGCTGTACCCAGTCCGATATGGAAATGCAGCGAACCCAGCGTTTGAAGATATATTTACGATGGCACCCTGTTTTTGTTCCAACATAGGAATCGCAGCTATTTTCGAACATAAATAAGTTCCTTGTACATGGACATCCATAACACGATTCCATTCTTCTAGTGATTGTTCAATGGAGGGGATTGATTTTTGAAATATTCCTGCGTTGTTGACTAGTACATCAAGAGAATCACAATTTTTGAGTGTGAAATCGACCATAGATTTGACAGACTCTTCATCCCTTACGTCTACTTGTACTGCGTGAGAAGTTCCAGATCCATTGAGAGATTCTTCGGTTTCTTTTGCTTGAGTCAAGTCTATATCTGCGACCACAACATTCCCTCCCCCGTTCATAAAACGAGTTGCTATTGCTTTTCCAACGCCATTTGCAGCTCCTGTAACAATAATAGTTTTTTCAGAGAAATCAGAAGGTTCCATGAAGATGTAGAGATCTGTAATAGTAATTAAAGTTGTATATTTAGAAAAAGGCAAAAAATGGGACTAAAATGTAGAAACTGGGATGGGAGGACTTTGTTTGGACCAAGTAGTAGAGAAGGTGTCGTACGCAATTCCACGAGATAGGCGAGATTGTAATTCCGCAGCCCTAAGCTCGGATGTTTTGTTTAGGTCTAAAATGCCGTCTTGGATGTAAACATGATAAACATTTTTTGTGGTCCATTCGGAGATGAGACGTTTATTTAAATCAGAAAGTACATCGGCAGGATCGCGTTCAAGTGGATCTCCAAAACCACCACCTCCAGATGAAAGAGTTATCCAGATATCTCCCGTTTCTAGAGTTCTATTACTCCGGTTAATTCGTTCAAATCTATAGTCACCAGAAATGGATTGGTCGACGACCATTTCTCGGACTGAAACTGGGAAATCAATTCCATTTTCTAAAAGGTCTAGTGCATTACTCCCAATAATAGAGATCCCCGGTAGTGAAGTCGAGGCATACCCTCCGAATACACCATTGTCATGAGGGATTCTAGATCCTTTCCCACGGGAAGTTACTTCGACTGGGCCAGAGAGGACCACATTGACATTTTGGGTTCCAACCCCGCCTCGGTATTTACCAAACCCATGGGCATCGTTGAAATGCCTTCGCGTCAAGCCAAGGAAAATCCCGTGTTCTTCGAAATCTTCTAGGTTGTTTGTTTTCCCCCATGGTGAGTAAAAGAACCCATGAGCATTCATGCCGTCTTTGTCGTGGCGTGCCCCTTGACCATCGGTGTTTAGTGTAAAGGAAAAGCTCTCGGAAATTGGCCACCCAATATTATTGATTCCTTTGAAAGATCCCCCTCCAGAATGGGCGCTAGGGGCTGCCACAGCACGGGTGGGGTCTGTGGAATAAAGTAGGCGTGTGAAAGCGTCGAAGCACAGAGAAATGACAGATCTTCCTAAATAGACGCAATTGCAGACAGATTTCTCAGGGCCTGCGTTGAGAAGAGATCCGTCGGGGACTTCAAAAGTGAAAGGTGCCAATGTCCCAGTAGAAACGGGGAGATCATGAAAAACATAAGGGTATATGTATGTCGCAAGGAATGCGGCAACTCCATGCCCATAGGTATTGTAAGATCCATCACATTCTGGTGAAGTGCCAGTGAAATCTAAATGGATAGAATCCCCTTTTTTGTGTACAGATAATGCAACTTTTAATAAAGTTTCATCGTTGCCGGTGGTATCGAGGAACGCAACTGATTTGTAGACTCCATCAGTCCAGGAAGAGATTCTAGCTCTTGCTCCGGATTCTGCAGCATCGATTATTTTTCGGAAGAGTCCATGGACATGTTCGGGTCCAATTTCTTGGGCCAGTTCCTGGACTCTATGGCGTAACTTGTCTGTAGCGGTGCACCTTGCTCGGACATCTATTTCTTGCATTTGCGGGGCACGAGAAATAAAGTTGACCATCATATCCATCAAATCATCTCTAATTTCATAATTCTCAGCGATTTTAATGGGAGTAAGACGCATGCCTTCGTCGTGTCGAGAAGTTGCTGTTTGAGGCATCCCACCAGGTTCGATCGCGCCCGTTTCTTGTTGGTGGACTGCAGCAGAGCTCCAAGCTATCAATTCGTCTTCGAAGAAAATGGGCATGATTGCGAATTGGTCGGGGTTGTGCAGACCCCCAACAAGTGCTTCATTGGTGTAAAAAATATCTCCTGGACGAACTTTGACATTGGAGTTTCCGTTAATATATAGATCAATTATATATTTTATGGGCAATTGGGCTATAGCGGCGTGGATATAAGTACCACAACTAGCAGAGACTAGATCTCCTTGTGCATTATGTAACCCAACCACTAAATCCCCAGATCGAAGGAACGCAGAAACCCCAGTTCGAACAAACACAGTTCTAGCTTCATCGAGAGCTACGTCTAACTTATTAGAATAGACTTCATACATTCCGGGTTGGATTTTTGCTGCATACTCGATCTCTTTCTCAGTCGCAGGTTCTGTTCGAATCCACTCCCGCATTGAGATTTGTATTGCTGCGTAATCTAACATGAGACTATATCAGGCGGAGGAGAACATAAAGTGTTTACTTTTGAAAAATTAGTTAGATTGCTGTTGATTTTTCAGAGTCATCTAGTGCGTCGTACTCTGGACAATTCTCTAACTGTTCAAATCCACATCCCAAATCCAGCCATCCGAGTTCATATCCATGAGAGGGTTCTGTAACGACTATTTTTGCCGGATTTTCTGGGTCGTCGTTGAAATGTTGGAACTGACATCCTTCAGGAGATAGGGGTATTGCCATATAATCCTCTGCCTCCCATTCGAGGCGTTTTGGCCCATCTTTATACCTAGCCCCATCTATGATAGTATGCCCTTTTCCCCCCATAATATAATGAACTAAACCCCCTTGCCGATGCTGTTTTCCACTTCGGCTGCCGGGCGGAATTTCTTGAATGTAGAATAGCAGGGATCGCATGGATCGATCGTCAAAAGAAGGGTGGAGGTACCATTTCATTTTTCCTTGAGGATTGATCTCATATTCTAGATCTTCGCCTCGAATTACAGCCCAATTTCCAGCTCCTTGGGCCTTGGCAACCATTTTTCGGTAATTGTTTCGTAAAACGACTAGATCGTCATACCGTGTGTTGGTTTTTTCAGGAGGAGTGTAATCGGCCCAATCCGCGTAATCGAAGTCTAGGAATAAATCATAGTGGTCATCGTACTCTTCGAAAGTCTCTGCAGACATCATGTGAGAGTGTTTTTCTTGCCATTCTTTGTAAACTTCATTTTGGGTGAGCTCGGCGCCAAGTTCTTCTAGATAAGGTACATGAATGAATGCAATCCATTCTGCAGGGTCGTCGGGCCCCCTCATATTGAAGTGTTGATGTTCAATGCCACCGGGTTTTATAGGAAGAATGATAAGATCTTCAGGGCCCCAGGGATGACGGACGTCGTCGACTAATGTCTCTCCAGACCCCTTTAATCCAAGAATAACTAGACTGCCTTGGTGAGTGTGGCGACCGTTTCTATCTTCTATCGTTTTTCTAAAAACAAGTCGGTCGGGAAGTACCGCGTCTGGTTTGAGAGGTGTCGAATAATACTTTGATTTCCCATTTCTCCCGACTTGCCAGGGGACATCAGAGGACTTGGTTACATGAGGTAGTTCTGTTCGGTCTCGAATTATTTTCAAATATTCAAGGAAATTTTCATAGAAACCAGCGGGTTCTGGTTCTTGTTCTCGGACATGGGTTCTTTCTTTCTGACCTGCCATGAGGTAAGATAGTACGCGACACATTATAATGGTGATGGATATGTAATGACAATGGACGTGTCTTTAATGAATATTAGAAAATTAATAAGTCGTCGATTGACTAATCTCGGATCGACATAGGAAGATCTATATTGGAGATACTAGAATTTCATGTATGGCAATTATCTTACAAGTAGAAACTACGGGGCACCAGCACGGAATGGGGGGTCAAGTGGCAATTGATTCAGTTGTTATGGAGCAAGAAGGAATTGGAGTGGGAGATACTATTTTGATAAAAACCTCCAGTGGGAAATTTGCGTTGGCGCATGTTGGAAACCCTAAGAATGGAGACGAAGGGAAGGGCTATATTAGATTGGATAGAGGAATCAGAGGAGCGGTTAAGACAACAATCGGCTCAATGGTTGAGGTGGAACAGACAGAAGTAGAAGTGGTGAGTTCGGTTAAGTTTGCACCGTTGTCGGATGTGTCAGGAGTAGAGGCGGATCAACTTTCAGAATACATAAAAGAGAGTTTCATTGCTAGAGGGAAATTGGTTAACCAAGGAGTAATTGAATACATAGCACTTCCAGGGAAGGGGTCTGCAACAGCATTTAAAGTACTAGAATCAGAGCCAGATAGTGGGATTATTGACAAGAATACAGAAGTAGAAGTGGAGTATGCTTTTGATACATGGGGCACGGCTAGAGAAACCACTTTTGATGATGTGGGAGGGCTTGGGGAAGAATTACAACACATAAGAGAGTTGATTGAATATCCAATAAAATTCCCAGACGTGTATCAAGAGATTGGAATAAATCCTGCTAGAGGGGTACTTTTATTCGGCCCTCCTGGGACGGGTAAAACGTTGATGACCAAAGCCATATCTAATGAATTGGATGCCAATTTCCACTACATAAATGGACCTAGTATTATTAGTTCGGGATATGGAGAAACTGAGGGGAAATTAAGGAGTATTTTTGATGCGGCTAACCATTCTTTACCTTCTATAATTTTGATTGACGAAATAGATGCCATTGCTCCGAATAGGGATGACACAGGATCGTTTACGGATTTGCGAGTTACAACACAATTACTTGAGCTGATGGATGGTTTGCAGTCTGTTCAAGGTGTGATGGTAGTTGCCACTACCAATCGGATTGATGCAATAGAACCTGCTTTGAGACGCCCAGGACGATTTGATAGAGAATTGTACGTAGGGCCACCTAATGAAGGTGCACGTAAAGAGATATTGGGGATACACACTAGAGGAATGCTATTGGAAGAAAATTTTTCTGAATCGGTACCAGGACTGGCACAGAGGATGAATGGGTACACCGGGGCAGATATAAGGGAACTAGCTAGAGAGGCAGGAGTAAATGCTTTGAGGAGACAGTTTCCTTCGGATGGGCCCGCTAATAGGGAAGAAATGTCACTCGTGGACCTAGTAGTTAAAATTGGTGATTTTGAACATGCACTGAAAACTGTTCAGCCTTCGGTCCTAAGAGGTCCACTTTCGCGAGATTCGAAAATGACTATGGAAAATATAGGAGGGTTAGAAGAGGCAAAACTCCGATTGTATGAGTTGATTAAAGCTCCACAAGAAAATGCAGAAATATTTGCAAAAATGGGGATAGAAACACCCCCGGGAATATTAATAGTAGGGCCCCCTGGAACGGGTAAAACGGCGTTGGCTCAAGCGGCTGGAAATGATTTGGGGGCGACATTTTTACAGGTTGAATCTTCAGACATATTTAGTGAATGGGTAGGAAGATCAGAAAAGGCGATAAAAGAAACATTCCTTATCGCGCGCAGGGCAGCCCCATCAGTGGTCCTCATAGACAATATTGATGCAATGGCACGCAGGATAGGAGAAGGTGGTGGGGAGTCAGTTAGTACCCGCGTTATAAACCAACTTTTAACAGAAATGGATGGTTTGAGAGAGCATGATGTGAAAGTTATCGGGACGACAGATAGGATTGAAGATATTGATGAATCATTGCTTTCTCCAAGTAGATTTGGAGAAATAATTCAACTACCAGAGCTTAGTGCAGGAGACAGGAAAGAAGTTATAAGGATACATCTG
>CAWVSQ010000043.1:0-6069 GCA_963933005.1 uncultured euryarchaeote | reverse complement strand
TAATAGAAACTTCAACCTGGGATGTCGAACTTCTTTATAGTTCTGCAGGAGAGGGCTTCTCTACCGCAACTGGCGTTGCCGATACCCTAGCCATGGCGGGAATACCCTTCCGAAAAGCGCACCAAATCATAGCAAAATCAGAAAGTAATTATGAAGATATTTCTTCCAATTTCAACAAAATAATGGAATCTCCTCTCAGCGAATTCTGTACTCAGGATTCAATAGAATCTGCTTTAGACCCCACCAAAAACGTCAACATGAGAAATTCATTCGGGGGACCTTCACCCACTGTTGTTTTAAATTCAATTTCAAATGCTAAAAACAACTTAAAATCAGATTTGGCCCTCTACACCAACCATAAAGAAAAAATAGACCAGTCAAAAGAAAAATTGATTCAAGAAGCCATGAATTATCTGAAATAACTCCTCACGATACTTAATAATCAAATTAGGAAATTTTAAACCGAAGTCTTGTTTATGCTTCTACTATGGCAAGCACAACTTGTGTTGAATGTAGCTCAGAACTCACAATACCAGACGATGTAGAATCTGGAGAAATTTTGGATTGTGATACTTGTGGAACCGAACTAGAGGTAATTGGTGTGGACCCCGTAGAACTCTCCAAAGCACCCGAACTCGAAGAAGATTGGGGAGAATAACAGTTTTAGGTACATAGGAACATTTATTAATTGAGTAATCCTAAGTGATCCTCTCATGAATGTCGGGTTTTTATATTCCCAAATTAGGGCGGACGAGAAGTTACTTCTAACTGAACTGAGATCTAGAGGCCACGACATACTCAAAATAGATGTCCGAAAACATCAATTTTCTATACAAGGCCCTCCTTCAGAATTCAAAGATTTGGATATTGTAATCGATAGATGCATCGCACAGAGCCAAAGTAAATTCGCTTCTATCTTTTTCGCTTCTTATGGCATTCCTATCGTAAACGACCCCATGGTAGTCGAACGATGTTCTGATAAAGTTAAAACCAGCCTTCTACTATCGAATGCGGGAATACCCACTCCCGAAACAACGATAGCATTTTCTCCGGAAAGTGCCCTCGAAGCAATCGAAACCATGGGTTATCCGTGTGTAATAAAACCAATTGTGGGATCTTGGGGACGCTTAATGGCAAAAATAGACACCAGAGCTGCAGCAGAGGCAATTGTAGAACACAAAGCAACACTTGGGCATTATGAACATAAAATTTTCTATATACAGAAATTTATCAATAAACCCAACAGAGACATCCGTGTAGTTACAGTCGATGGGAACCCCATCGCAGCAATGACTAGAACTTCAAAACACTGGTTGACAAACGCCGCAAAAGGAGCTAAAGTCGATGCATATGATATACCCAAAGAAGTAGAATCACTCGTCAAACAGGCCTCGAAAGCCGTCGGTGGGGGTTTACTTGGGGTTGATCTGATGGAGCTCGACGATGGGGGCTTTACCGTACACGAAATTAACCCCGGAACTGAATTCAAAGCACTCAATGAATGTGTGGATATAGATGTGCCTGCCCAGATAATCAATTGGATCGAATCAGTTGCTAATAAAAAAGGTGAGGGTAGATGACATTTTCTGCCTCTGTAATTGGGGCCAGTGGTTTCACTGGGGGAGAGTTGTTAAGGTTATTGACCGAACACCCACAATTTGAAATAACACAAGCTACCAGCCGTAAATATTCTGGTCGTTCTATCGGGTACACTCATCCAAATCTCCGAGATTTGAAATTAAAATATTCTTCTCCCGAAGAACTAGAGTCCGTCGACGTACTCTTTGTAGCAACTCCTCATGGGGTTTCTATGAGTAGGATAGATGATTTTTCTGAAGCTTCTGATATTGTGGTGGATCTAAGCGCAGATTTTAGACTCAAAGATCCTCAGAAATACGATCAATATTATGATGGCCATTCTTGCCCAGAATTACTTGAAAAAGCTGTCTATGGGCTCCCCGAGATCCACCGAGAACATCTACGATCTGCAAAACTAATTGCTTGTGGTGGGTGTAATTCTACAGTCACTCTTCTTGGGCTATATCCTTTATTCAAAACAGGAATACTAACTCCAAAAGACACTATCGTAGCAGATATAAAAGTTGGTTCTTCTGAAGGGGGGGCCAGTGGGAGCACTTCATCCCACCATGCGATCCGATCTGGTATCGTCCGTCCTTACGCCCCCATCGGCCATAGACATGAAGCCGAAATAGAACAAGAACTCGGTACAAAAGTAGCCTTCACAGTTCATGCAGTTGATATGATTAGAGGGGCATCCGCAACATGCCACATTTTTCCAACAAAACAGAATTTAGACAAACCAATGATCTGGAAGGCATACCGAGATTCTTACCAAAATGAACCATTTGTCAATTTATTGAGCGGCACAGGAGGAAACTACCGCTACCCCGAACCAAAAGTCGTTGCCGGAACCAACAATGTTGACATAGCATTTGAAATCGACGAGAGGAACAACCGACTCGTAGTCTTTTCTGTGATTGACAATATGATGAAAGGATCTGCAGGACAAGCCATTCACGCTACCAATATAGCACTCGGCCTCGACGAAACCTTGGGACTTTCATATAGAAGTTTACACCCCACTGGGTCCCCTTAATTTAACCGCATTATAACTTAATTATGACTATTGTATTGAAAATTGGAGGGGCCAAAGCAGTTGACCCAGAGGGGGCTCTAGATGATATTGTCCATTTGTCTACTCAAGGAAATTCACTCATCATAGTCCATGGTGGCTCAACCGCAATAGATGAAAATCTAGAACAAATGGGTATGTCTCCAAATTATGTAGAAACACCAGCTGGTGTTGTAGGGCGTTTCACTGACGAAGCCACAATGAAAGTATTCACCATGACAATGGCGGGATTGCTCAATACAAATCTCGTAGTAAAATTACAAAATTTAAATATCAATGCTGTGGGCCTTTCTGGTGTTGACGGCCGTTTACTCCACGGACCTAGAAAAGATTCTATCCGTACAATTGAAAACGGGAAGAAAAAAATTCTAAGAGGCGACCACTCCGGTAAGATCACTTCTGTAAACACAGATCTAATACAACTTTTACTTGACAATGGCTATCTCCCTGTGATCTCCCCTCCTATGCTAGCCGACGATGGTGTAGCAGTCAATACAGATGCTGATAGGGTTTCATCATCACTTGCAGGATCCCTATCCGCAACTTTAGTTTCCCTAACAGACGTTTCAGGTATCTATCGCGATATATCTGATCCTAATACTCTCATATCTAGCGCAAAAACACCAGACCAATATTCCCTTCTTCAAAACGCAGCAGAAGGATTTATGACACGCAAGTTAATGGCCGCAACAGATGCGCTCCAACAAGGAGCTGAAAAGGCCATAATAGCCAGTGCAAACGAAGAACAACCCCTCCTTTCTGCACTCAATGGTGGTGGCACTCATATCTACCCAGAGGCAATACTATGAACAATTTTATTTTTTCTAGAAAAAATATCCAAATAAGTCATGGAAATGGGGTTTATCTCTATAGCACTGACGACCATGAATACCTAGATTTGGGAGCTAGTTATGCATGCGTACCAGCAGGACATAATCATCCGCATATCCTCTCAGAAATACAGAACCAACTAGAAAAAATAACCTATGTCCAAGGGTCCTATCCAGTTTCCACACGTGATGATTTCTATAATAAATTAGTCGAAATATCTCCTGGAGACATAAAAAACATTTGGCTCTCTAATTCTGGAACCGAAGCCAATGAGGCAGCCATAAAATTCGCCCGCCACGCAACCAAGAGATCTCAAATCATATCAACCAAACAAGCTTTTCATGGTCGAACTATGGGTTCTCTTTCTGCCACTTGGAAACCAACTTACAAGAAAGGATTTGAACCACTTATCTCCGACGTAGACTTCGTCAAGTTTGGAGATGCTGAATCTTTAACAGATAGTATATCTGAAGACACAGCCGCTGTTATTGTTGAACCCATCCAAGGGGAGGGGGGTGTCAATCTCCCACCTTCTGACTACTTGCAAGAAGTTAGAAAAATCACTGAAGAAGTAGGGGCAGCCATGATACTCGACGAAATCCAAACCGGGCTCGGAAGGACTGGTTCATTTTGGAATTGTAATCAGACCAATGTGGTCCCCGACATACTTACTTCTGCAAAAGGACTAGCAAACGGACTGCCCATAGGAGTAACTTTATGTAAAGATTGGATTGCAGAAAATCCTGGAAGCCATGGAAGTACTTTCAGTGGAGGACCTGTCATTTGCGCAGCAGGAAATGCCACCATAGATGTTATCCTAAATGAAAATCTATCTAAAAACGCGTCTAAAATTGGTTCCTATTTACTCAAAGAATTAAAAGAAACTATCGGAACAAGAACACGTGATATACGCGGTTCCGGTCTATTAATCGGAATTGAAGTAAAACGTGGATCTGGTTCTATACTCAACAAACTCGCAATAGACCATGGGATTCTAGCATTGCCTGCAGGAAAAACTGTCGTCCGTATTTTACCACCTTTAACCCTCGACCGTTCTCACGCAGACAATTTTATATCGGCAATGGATAGCCTCCCGGAGGATCTACTATGAGTTCTGAATGGAGCAAAAAAGAAGCAAAATCTTTACTCTTAGATTTGGTATCTACACCCTCTTACTCGGGACACGAATCACAATGTGCAGAAAAACTAATGGATTTTTTCCAAACTCACCAAAGAGAGGCATGGATAGACGAAGTCGGAAATGTACATTCTCCATCAAATGATGCAGTTCTTCTAACTTCTCACATGGATACCGTGCCTGGAGACATTCCAGTCAAACTAGATGGAGATGTACTTTGGGGTCGTGGTTCAGTAGATGCAAAAGGGCCCCTCACTGCAATGGCCATTTCTGCAATCTCTACTGGAGTAAGTTTTGTAGGAGTTGTCAGCGAAGAACACAACTCATATGGGGCAAGACACTTAGTCCAAACCCGTGAATCCAAACCTGACAATGTGATCAATGGAGAACCTAGTGGGTGGGATGGTATCGCTCTTGGCTATAGGGGTCTACTCAACGGGACGTATGTGGCAACAAGTAGATCTGGTCACACTTCCCGTCCCGAAAAAAATGCCCTTCAAGATGCAATAGATTGGTGGTCCACTGTTGAGGCACGCTTCAAAGCAGATGATTGGCCATCCGAAGTTTCACAAACACATCTTGAAAATTCTATTTTCGAACAAGTTACCCCAAAACCCATTACAATAAAAGGTGGTATAAGTGAAGATGGACTTTCTGTAGAAGTTACTTTTGACATTCAATTCCGCGTCCCACCAAATTTATCCGTAGATGAGGTCCGTGAAATAGCCGACAACGAATTGACTACCGGAACCGTCCGATGGAAAGACATGGTCAATCCCGTCATGATGAGTGCTAGGACCCCCCCTGCAAGGGCATTCCGCACGGCGATACGAACTTTCGGAGGAGTCCCTAGACAATTACGAAAAACCGGAACTAGTGATATGAACATTTATTCTGAATCGTGGGATGTTCCTATGGTTACATATGGTCCTGGGGATTCTTCACTCGATCATGCTCCAGACGAACGAATTTCGATACCAGAATTCTATCTTAGTATAGATGTTCTCAACAACGTTTGCAAAAGACTATCAAAACTATGACTCACTTACTAGATATAGACGATTTAACCAAAACGGATATTGATTCTATTTTAAAACTCGCAACAGAACTAAAACAGTCCCATCTTGATGGAAACGTCCCATCGTTACTCCATGGAAAAACACTATCTATGCTATTCGAAAAACCTAGCACCCGAACACGTGTTTCATTTGAGGTTGGAATGAACATGCTCGGGGGGAATGCAATAACATTCGATTTATCTCAATTACAATTAAGTAGGGGAGAAACACTTTCTGACACCACAAAATCCCTTTCACTTTATGTAGATGCATTCCTAGCAAGAGTCAATGACCATTCTCTTTTAGAACAATTATCTTCAACATCTGAAATTCCTATTATTAATGGTTTATCAGATAAATCTCACCCCTGCCAAGCCCTAGCAGATTTA
>CAWVSQ010000042.1:0-6113 GCA_963933005.1 uncultured euryarchaeote | reverse complement strand
GTGAATAAGTTTCAGGCCGTCTAGCATCTTTTAGTAAAGGGATAATATTCGTTCTAGAACGCGCCACGTTAAGGAGGTCCCTCATGGGCTGGGGTGAAAATTCAACCGAGTAAACTATAGATGCAACGTCGGAAACGTGACTAACTGTCGTTCCGTTTGCAGCACCCAAATAAAGAACTTTTACGTTTTTAGATAGGCCAACGTCTATGTCTTGGGTGATGACTGATCCAAGTTTAGATCTAGTAGGGTCCCATGCTCGCCACCCATTTTTTGTTGATTCTCCGTAAACTGGAGGGCCTTTTGTGACCAAGTGAGTTTTTCCCCGAATATCTAAATACTGATAATCAGTAGGGGGCGTCATTTGTTGCCACCACGGGATCTAATTTGGTCCATTTTTTTAAGGAGGTCAGAGTGTAATTCGGGATTCAAAATGCCAGAATAATAATCCACTCTGGCAGCGATTGAAAGTTTACCAGATAAAGCACGGGCAACATTTCCTCTTAGACGGGGATGAGTTTTGGAAATGTATTCATGAGTATATATGACACCGTGTTTAGGTGATGTTGCGCGCCCCCTTAGATGGGCAAATAATGCATTTTCTGCCCCGAGAACTTGCAGAGTTCCGGATGGTTTTTTTGCCAATTTTTCTAAACTTCCTGCTATTGAAATTAACCTTGCTGCTAAAAGAGGACCGGCCATTTGTGTTAAATTTGGAGCTATATAGGGCATTTCAGATTCTATGAAACGTGCAAGTTTTTCACGCTCGGTTGATAGAGATTCCAGTTGATCATGAAGAGAAAAAATGTATGTGTCAAAGTGAGAATGATCGGGTTGTGTAGAAATGGTTTCGAGAGATTTTGAGATATCTTGAGATAGACCAGTATAGTCACCGAGCCACTCTGAGAGTCTAACGGTGAGTTCATTCTCTATTCGAGAATAATCATCCATGGTGCGGATTGCGTGGGATATCTGTCTATCGGGGGTTTTGGTTAGGGCAGATGCGGATTTTTGGGCGGCTTGAAATGCAGAATCGTATAAACGAGAATAGTATTCTTCAACTGTGGAGACATAGCCAGATTCGATAGCCAGAGAAGGCCAGGAATGTGGAGAAATGCAAGACCCTTCTTCTATTTCAAGTGATTCGGAGAGGGTGGCTTCGGGATTGGTTTTGCAAAACCAAGCATTTTCTATACATTCGGGATCCATATACCGGCTAACTCTTCATTCGCTTAAAATGTGGCGTTTATTGGTTTTGAAACAAAAGGGGATTAACCTAAGTTCGTCGGTAAAATATCATTAAGTACTATATGGTTGTTTTGATTGACAATGAGATTGCAAAGAAAGTATTGGATAGAAAAGAAGCCATAGATTCTATAGAAAATGCATTTAGACAACTAGGCGAAGGAGATGCCACTTTTCTTTCTAGGACAGATATAGTGTCTCCAACTACACTAGGAGATTATTTTGCGTGGGGGTCGATGGTAGGTGCCATGATAGACCCCCCAAGATTGGCCCTTCGGTTTAAATCGGATGTCATAAAATACATAGACAAGGGAGGATATTTTTCGGAAGAAAAGTTCAATGAGGTTCCGGGGAAATTCATGGGAATCATACTTCTTTTTGACACAAGAGATGGTTCTTTATTGTCGATAATGAATGATGGGGTGATACAACATGAAAGAGTAGGCGCAACTGCAGCCGTGGCGTGCAAATATCTTTCAAATAAGGAGTCCTCGGTGCTAGGCATAATAGGGTCGGGGGGGATGGCCCAAAGTTATGCCAAGAACATTTCAGAGGTGAGAGAAATAGAAGAGATAAAAGTGTATTCTCCAACGGAAAAGAATAGGAAATCTTTCGCAGAAAAAATGACTGAAGAATTAGATATAGAAGTGAATGCCATAGAGAATCCAGACGGCGTTGCAAAAGGGTCGGACATAGTTGCTACGTGCACTGCGTCTCAAACTCCAGTTTTTTCGCGAGAGTGGATAGAACCGGGGATGACAATAATAGATGTGAGGAGTACTGAAATTGACAGTCAAACTATAAAAAGTGTAGATCGAAGGTTTTCAACAACAAATCAAAATCACAGGGCAGAACCGATAGGCGGGGAGGGAGTGGACGAATATCAATCTAAGAGGGGGAAGCGTGGTTTTGTAGAAACGGATTATCCCACTTTGTCTGAAATTATTTGCAAGGAGGAAATAGGTAGAAGAGATGAAAATGAAACTATATATTACCATAATCGTTCTGCAGGAATACAATTTGTTGCTGTTGGAGATTTAGTCTATGAACGTGCGAAAGAACAAGGTCTAGGAATGGAAATGCCATTAGAATGGTTTCAGCAATCAATTAGAAATTAGACCGGTTGTTTTTAGGTGATAGAAATGAGTCGACATATATGGAACCTTTTTCGGTAGTATATACAGATAATTCGAAGGGGGGGCTAGATATAGAGAGAAAAATATTAGAGGAAATCAACGTCGAATTGGTTGATGCAGAACAGTCAAAACGGCCTGTTAAAGATCTGATTAGGAATGCAGATGGAATCATTGTGAGTCAAATGGAATTTAGTAGGGAGATAATTGAATCACTAGAAAAATGCCGTATTATCAGTAGAACGGGCATTGGTTTTGAAAATGTGGATTTGAAAGCCGCTACTGAAAATGGAATATATGTTAGTAATGTTCCAGATTACTGCATACCAGAAGTTTCAGATCACGCTATTGGATTGATTCTATCATTGGAACGGCGTATTGCCAGCTTTGATAGAGACCTCAGAAAAGAGGGATGGAAAGTGGCACGGGCCAAGTGGGCAGATATGCGAAGAATTGAGGGGCAGACAATAGGATTTGTTGCCTTTGGTCAGATACCTAAAGAAGTATGCAGAAAGGCGATTGCACTAGGTTTTGGCGCAATTGCTTATGATCCGTACATAGAGCCGGAAGAGATAATTAAATCTGGTGCAAGGTGTGTTGAAAATCTTGATGCCCTTCTCAAGGAATCGGACGTAGTGTCATTGCACGTTCCGTTGACTGATGAAACAAAAGGTATGATCGGGAAGGAAGAGTTGGAATTGATAGGAGAAAATGGTTTTATAATCAATACGTCTAGAGGAGGAATCATTGATGAAGAAAGTTTAGTCTGGGCGATAGAAACTGGAAAGATTGCAGGAGCCGGACTTGACGTTTATGCAGATGAACCGTTCCAGATGGACAATCCACTAGTGAATATAGAGAAAGTTGTGTTGACGCCACATGTTGCTTTTAAATCCATTGAAAGCGAACTGAAACAAAGAGAGATAGTTGCCCAGAATATTAGAGCTGTTTTAGAAGGAAAAGATCCAATAAATATAGTAAATAGAGAGATTTTTTCGTTAGAGGGTTAACATATCTCCGATTTCAATTACCTCGATGTGATGAGGAAATTCGAACCCTCTTGCGTGAGGGACCAAGGAGGAGGGGTCCGCGGTTAGTCCTTTCCACATATCCCAATGGGCAGGGATCAATCTTTTTAGGCGCAATTGACAGGACGCTTGGATTATATCGGATTCGTCACAATACCATTTCGTGAGTTTTGGTTTGCGTGTTTTTTTATTGAGAATGATTCCAGATGACCCAAATGCTAATGCCCCAAGATCTATGTCATAAGTGTCACCTATATCGTCGAGACAGGGGTGTGGTTTTGTATCCCCTCCGTGGAAAAAAGTACCTGTTTTATGTTGAATTACATAAGAAACAGGTTGGCGTGCTCCAGGATCATATGCAGGTTCTACATGGATTGTAAAAGGCCCCACAGTGAAACTATCTCCTTCGGAAACTTCGCTGAATTGGGAAGAATCAACATTCCAATTTTCAGTCCAGTTTTCAGATTCTATTTTCCGTAAGCTAGCTCCAGGGGCATAATAAGATGCGTTGGTTTTAGAGAGGATGGGTGCTTGGGATTCTGCATGGACATGATCGGTGTGGTCATGAGTGGCAAGAATTGCATCTGCGCGAACTACATCTGAGGGATGGAAAGGAACGGGAATCATTCGTACTGTTCTAGGAGGGTCACCAGTCCCAAGGTATGGGTCGATGAATAGAGTAGTCCCGTCGCTAGCCTTGAGGACAAATCCTTGGCACCCTAGGTACCAAATTGACACACCATCAGGTGCCGAATTAGCTATTTCGTTGGTCAGATAATCCCCCCAAGTTGAGTGGATAGTTTCGTTCATGGTTTAATTAAGATGTGAGAATATCAGATTAATTAAGAACAGCCGCAACCACCAATTTGGTCTCCGAAGTCTAGAGAGAGGGATTCGGAAATATGTTCATTGACTTCTCCCAATCGTGTTGAAAGTTCTTCCTGAGTGGCCAAGAAGCGTACCATAACAGGTAGATTATTAAGTTTTTCTTGAGATTCCCCTACTTTCTCTAAGTCTTCCTTGGTTGCTTCTCCACTGGCCCTTTTTATTATGAATAATTGTCTTTGTTTTTCAAATTCATTGATAAGTTCTTGGGCTTCCGAATCGTTTTTCACTTCTGCACGGGATTGTTCATAGTCTTTATATTCTGGTAAATTGGAAATTGCTTCCCCAAGTAACTTGCCAAATGTTTCTATTTCAGAGGATGGGTTTGATAGATCTGAATCTGTCTTGGTGCTCATGGGAGGGGTTTCGCAGGAGAGGATTTAGATGTGCCGAATGGGGCATTAATAGATATGGTTAGGGAGCCATTGCTGTAATTCTATAAATACGTTTTCTCCGATATAATGCCCCCCGGGGTGAGACGAAAATGTTACGTTACAGCCTAATTCAACCGTTTTAGTTCTAGTTAATTCAACTTTAGATAGAGGGATAAGTTCGTCATTAGTTCCTGCAGAAAGGAACACGGGTTTATTTAGAAGTTCAGGATGGGTGGAATTGGAAAAGGAATGGGGGAGATATCCATTTAAACCAACACACCAGGAATAATTAGAAGGATTGGTACAAAGTGTGGATAAAGAGAGGATGGTGCCTTGACTGAATCCAAGGAGGCCAATTTTTTCGGGGTTGAGATCGTATAGATCTATGAGTGCATCGCGGCTTTTATTGAGTAGATCCATACTTTGGGTTAGAAAATCAAGATCTGGTTGATCCGGGATATCCCCCGTTGGAGAAAGATGGATAGGATACCAACAATAACCGTTCGAAATGGGAAATGGGGCGCGCAGACTGATTATAAAGATATCAGATGGAAAATAATTTGACAAAGATAAAAGATCTAATTCGTTTGACCCATATCCATGTAAGAAAAATGCCGCAGGAGAGGGACCATCGACTTGGTTCTGCGGTTTTATGACTTGATAATCTAGAGGGATTTTAGAATTTACCATAGTATTAATTAGGATACAAAAAAGTGGAGGAATGCAGAAATATCACTCCAGTTCTCGATATCGTTTGAGAGAAGTTTGGTCAATTAATTCGTCCCAGCGAGAAAGTATTTCTTCTTTTGCACTGTCGGGAACACTACATCTTGCAGGGTATGCATATTCAAGTGGCACGGTGGCGTCTAAGATCATTTTAGCGTTTTTATTATCATACCCAGGCCGAACTGTAGGGTCTAGAGTATTACCTTTTGCCCCGGGGATTATGTCTAGATCTTCTTCAACGCGACAACGTGTGGAAACTGCCCAAAGGACTTCTTCTTCGTTGAACACGTCGATGTCATCGTCGACGACTATGACGTGTTTTACTAGATCGCCTGCAGCAAGTGCTGCGAGACCTGCCATTTTTCCTTCACCTTCGGCTCTTTTATCAATTGATAAATAGGCCCTAAATCTGCCGCACCCACTAGGAGGGTGGTGTATTGCAGTGAGGCCTGAAATTCGACCATGTATTTTTAGAGCGTTATATCGACTGCCTTCTTGGGGCAAGGTTCCAGTTAACCAATGGTCTCGGTGCCCAGCGAAGACAGTTTGTAGAACGGCGTTTTTGCGACGGGTTATGTTTTTGACGTTTATCAAAGGCCGCATTCGTTGAGGGCCATAATAGCCAGGATATTCTCCAAACGGCGCCTCTGCCTCTAATTCGTGGGGAGGAATTTCACCTTCAATTACTATCTTAACTTCCACTGACTTAATGAAAACAAAAAGAC
>CAWVSQ010000041.1:0-6180 GCA_963933005.1 uncultured euryarchaeote | reverse complement strand
TTGATCTTCGGAACATACCCCACAATGACTCCTCGCTCTTCCAATCCAAATAGGTGCCTTGAGATAGTTGCTACAGAAACACCTATTCTTTCTGACAAAGTTCTAAAACTTGCCCTACCATCCTCAAGTAGTTCATTTATCAATTTTGAGTCGAGATTTTCATACGTCATCAACTAAATATACCACTTATCTATACTAAAATGCACCGAATGGTCATTTTTAATACAAAATATCCACCGTGCGCAAACCATAAAATTTTATTATGAGACATACATTATAATAACTATAGATTAATATGACAAATGGACATTCTGATTCTGAACTGGCCGAAATTGGACCATCAGAGCAAAAAATTATAGATAGTATTCAAAAAAACAATATAGACTTCTTACGATTGCAGTTCGTTGATATACTTGGTATAGTAAAAAATATAGCTATACCTTCTGAACAAGCAGAAAAAGTATTCACCGAAGGCATCTATTTCGACGGATCTTCTATAGAGGGATTTGTCAGGATCCAAGAATCTGACATGCGTCTCGTCCCCGATACTTCCACATATGCCGAACTTCCATGGAGAAAGGACGAAAACGGACGCGGAACTGCAAGAATCATCTCCGATGTCCGCCGAATCGATAACACACCTTTTGAAGGCGACCCACGAAATGCTCTTCAAACCTCCCTTGAAAAAGCAAACAAAATGGGGTTCGAAGTCAATGTTGGAACTGAGCCTGAATTTTTCATTTTAAAAACGCATGACAATAACCCCACCACAGAGCCCCACGATGTTGGGGGGTATTTCGATATAACACCTGTTGATCAAGCTTCCCAAATCCGTAGAAAAATGGTATACACTCTACAACAACTCGGATTTGAAATAGAAGCAAGTCACCACGAAGTTGCAGAGGGCCAACATGAAATCGATTGGAAATATGCCCCCGCTCTCGAAACCGCAGACAAAGTTGTAACATTTAAAGCTGCAGTACGGGCAGTTGCACAACAAAATGGAGTTTATGCAACATTTATGCCAAAACCCATTTCCGGAATTAATGGGTCTGGGATGCACACTCATATGTCTTTATTTAAAAATGGAAAGAATGCATTTTTTGATAAGAAAGGCGAATTCGGTCTTTCTACTATAGCGAAGCAGTATCTCGCAGGTCTACTAGAGCATGCCCCCGCTCTAACTGCAATCTGCAACCCGATAGTCAACTCTTACAAACGTCTCGTTCCAGGCTATGAAGCACCCGTATACATAGCTTGGAGTGACGTCAACAGATCCGCATTAATTAGAAAACCAGCTTCAAGAACTGCTGCAGGAACTCGCTTAGAACTCCGTTCTCCAGATCCTGCGTGCAATCCTTACTTAGCCATAACTGCAATGCTAGAAGCCGGAATAGATGGTATCAACCGAGAATTAGAGGCACCAGCACCTGTGCGTGAAAACATATATGACTTCGATTCCACAAAACAAGAAGAGCATGGAATCACAATTCTCCCAAGCAACCTAGGAGATGCACTCGATGCACTCGAATCAGACGATGTAATATGCAACGCCCTTGGACCCCACATAGCAAAAGAATTCATAGCCACCAAAAGAGCTGAATATGCAGATTATCTGGTATCTGTATCTCAATGGGAGCACGATCGATACCTACGCGTTTTCTAACTCAACTATTCTTTTATAACTTCGTACATTTCCGAAACCGTAGCATTTGTTTTCAATGTGGTCCCGCCATAGTGAGTTCTTGAAACCTGAAAACCTGCATCTGATAATTGCTTAACAAATATTTCCATAGAAGAAGCGGGAAATTTCCACAATCGACACAATTTGTGTTGATCATAATGCATAGGAATCTCTAATTCTTCTAATATTCTAGAAAAGATTCTTTGCGCTCTATTTGCCATTCCCATTTCTTCAGTTATATGCCCTCTGGCTTTATTTACAAAATCTTTGCTAGCGGTATTTCCTAACCAAATAGGACCTGAAGTTATAATCTTTGTACTCTCACACGAGGGGCAAATAGAAGGTGGGAATGCAATTAGTCCCCCTTGAGTTTCGCGATACAAACAAGAAGTACAATGATGTAAGTATCCCAACTTTTCCAATGATTCATTTGCTTTTGATACTTTTCTTTCTATCTCCACATATACCCTATAATAATGACGCGTTGAGTGACATAAGATGGGATTAATCCCAACATCATAGTGTGCAGCCATTCTAGCCATCGAAGAAAGAAGAATTCTGATCCCCACTTCTGCATGGTATTCTGTTTTCCGAGGGATGGCATTGTATCGACGAACACCTGCCTGAAAATGGGCACCGCAAAGAGGCGCAGTATCGGTCGCAGTCACACAAATCAAACGACGTGTCCCCCGAAACGCACTATCTAAGAAAGAAATTGGGCTCCCAAATGGATCTATATCCACTACGTCATATCTATTCATTCGAAGAATGATATTAACATCATTTTGATATACTTCTCCTGGTAGTCCATTTTTGGTTAAGTTAGATTTGCATAGCTTGGCGGCATCTTCATCAATGTCTACTAGCGTCACTTCCCAACCTTCTGACGCGGCCCTCACTCCTCTTATTCCAGTAGCCGCATTTGCATCAAGATATGTGTCAATTCCTTCTGCCCTATATGCCCGCAACACTGCCATTGTTATATCCCTATTTAACTCCATATTTGGATTGAAAAATACATCTTTAGTCTTCCCTGATACAGAAACTGATGGAACTGTAGCTTCAATCCCTCCTTCTGAGATTGTATACATATACTTCAGTCCGTGGCACAACCTGAAAATCCATCGCTTATTGTTATTGCAATTTTGCATATAGAAACGTTACCAAGTTATTTGCTTTTATTACCATAGAGCTCCAATATGCCTTGTGCCATCATCTAATCGGAAGGGCAACCCATCACCCCCTGAAAACTCCACTAACACTTACGTAGAGGCACTACTACAAAAAAATGGAACCCGCGGAGAAAAGGCCCTCGAAGCCATCCAAAAAGATAGGGTCAAACAATACCGAGATTTCACCGTAGTTGTCGGATATAACGACGAATATATTGTGGAAGATGACATATGCACTTGCAAAGGTTCCGAGTACAATATCAAAAGCGACATGAATAAGAAATGTTGGCATTTATTAGCAGTAGATCTCGCCGAAAGAACCGGAAGTATAGATTACCATGATATGTGGTATTCTGAAGTCAGAGATTTATTATGAATTTTTTCAAAAACACAAAACCATCTGAAATTTTTTGGTCCCTATTCTTATCACTCCCCGTTGGATTTGGTGTGTCTCTAGCTGTAATGAAAAGTACTGGGGGAAATTTAACAGAGCCACTAGTATTCGTACCTGGGTTACTTTCCTTTTTATTTATATTTTTAATCATCATCCTTAGTATTCTCACTTCTGAAAATATATCTTGAAATTTTTTCAGAATCATTCACTCTGGCAAAATTCAATAAAATTACGAAGAATCTTCAAACCTGTTTCTCCAGATTTTTCAGGGTGGAATTGTGTCCCAAAAACATTTTCTCTAGCGATCATACTAGCAAATTCTCCCCCGTATTCCGTAGTCGAAATAACTGCTGAATTATCATTCGGAACTGCATGATATGAGTGAACGAAATAAGCATGCAATCCATCCACACCTTTTACAACAGGGTGCTCTTGTACGATCTTCAATTCGTTCCATCCCATGTGCGGTACCTTCTCATTTCTAATCCTAACATTCTTCCCTGGAATCAGATCCAGTCCTTGAACATCTCCTTGCCCCACACCTTCTGACTCTTCCGATTCTGTCAGTAACATTTGCATCCCTAAACAAATACCAAACATAGGGGTCCCACTTTCACTAATCTCAATAATGCTTTTTCTAAGCGGCTCTGCATTTTCCATACCCTCTGAAAATGCACCAACTCCTGGTAGTACTACTCCATCAGCGTGCGATATGATATCCATATCTGATGTAACAAGTACTTCTCCCCCAGAACGTTCAAATCCCTTTCTAACACTCCTCAAATTGCCCAACCCATAATCTATTATTGCTATTTTTACAGTAGTCACGGCCAACTTCTCACTTACTCTATTAGACTAACAATCCAGAAAAAGATTATGCACCGAAACCGCATGTTAACTATTTCCATTTTCCTTCTGTCTTTTTGATTCAATCCACTCCACAGCCTTTGAAATTGCAGATTCAAAAATCATTTTTTGATTTGGATTATATAAAGTCGCAGCCGGATGAATGCAAATCAACACAAATCGATCTACACCAGCAATATTTACTAGTTCTATTTTACCAGATTCTTCTGTAACTTTTACTTTTCTCTGAAGAAGATGTTCAGACGGAACCCGTCCTAATGCGACAACTAGACTAGGATTTACCAGTTGAATTTCAGTATGCAAATGATTTTTACAATTATAAAGTTCTTCCTTGGACGGATTTCTATTTTCTGGAGGTCTACAGCGAACACAATTCGTGATCCTGATATCTTTTCTTTCTATGCCATTTTCCTGTAAACTTTTATCAAGAACGGAACCACTTCGTCCCACAAATGGTTTCCCATTTATATCTTCTTCTCTCCCTGGTCCTTCTCCTACAAATAACATTTCCGCATTTAATTTTCCATCCCCGTTAACAATCATAGATCGTGAAGCTACCAATGCCGGACAGCGTTCGCATGAGATTACTTCCGATCCCCTCATATTCTCCATATACTATAGTAGTTGTATTGGTAGCTTATGAATTCTGTCCCCTCTGAACTCTCTCCATTTGAAGTACAATCTTCTACTTTGAAAAAATACATGTACATGGTACTTGGTTTTGCAGCCCTTTTCATGGCCTACGTTGGAGTTGTCACCCCTGGAATCCCTTTTGCTATTTTTCTAATAACTGCGGCCTGGGCATTTAGCAAAAGTTCTGAAAAATGGCACAACTACTTGTACTCCCATCCAACTTTTGGACCCTTTCTTTATAATTGGGAAACCGAACGAATTTTCCCTCGAAAAGCACGATATCTAATGATGTTATCTATGTGGGTTAGTTCAACTATAATCTGGGTAACAACAAAATCCATACATTTCACTGGAGCTATAGTTATTATTATGATATTGGCTATACTTTGGACCAACCGATACCCCGAATCCCCTTCGATAAATATCTCTTGAATTCCATGGACGTTTGCAACCTGACTCATAATTCCACCGTTTTCACTTCCAACGCATATTTAATTTTTGGAGAAAAAACAACTCTCATAGATGTAGGTTCAGATCCCGATACTCTAGAAAAAATCCATCGCCAAACTTCTACTATAGACTCTATCTTATTGACCCATCAACACCCCGATCATATTGGATCCTTGCATGAGATCATGGATGCTTTCCAACCCGAATTATATTGTTACTCCGATCACCCCTTGCAAACATCAAAACTCAACAACGGTCAAAAAATACTCATTGGAGATGAGTGGTACAAAACTCTCCACACTCCCGGGCATTCAAAAGACCATTTAGTATTCTTGAATCCCGATTCTATCTTTACAGGAGATGTGGTCGTTTACAGCGACAGCGCATTCAATCGCGGTAGTTTCGGACGCACTGATCTGCCTGGTGGTTCTCGCGAAGATTTGATATGTAGTATAGAGTCGATCCTATCCAATTCTTCTCCCAACCTAACGAATATGTACTCCGGTCATGGCCCCGCATTCCATGGAAATGTTGTGGAAGTAATTACTACTGCTTTAACCAGAGCTAGGAAACGAAAGCCAAAATATGGGTCATAATACTAGTAACTTCTTACAACCAAATTAACCTGCAGCTTGACGTTCTTTCCTTCTAACCCGTAGACCTGTATATCCACATTTTCGGCAAAACTTTGCCCTTTGTGAATTTCTGGCATTACAACGCATGCAAATCTTTTTTTGCAACATACGTTTTTCTGCCTGTTCAAAACGCGCCATATCCCCACGTATCGTCTACCACAATTAAAACTTCCGAGTCTTATCTGAACGATAAAACGACCATTTATTCAAGAAATATAGGCTTCTTGGACACTTATTACCTCCTCCGACGATGAACAGGACGCATATGATTCTAAGGGTTCTTTATTATGTGTTAAAAAATTTAATCCCCATTTGAACTTAGACAACATATTTCTAGATTGCTCT
>CAWVSQ010000040.1:0-6256 GCA_963933005.1 uncultured euryarchaeote | reverse complement strand
ACCCTTCTGTTCTTCTCATAAGCTTCAACTCTCCACCAATCTACAGTTTCCCCCACTGCAAAATCCATTGGATTTTTTCTACCCCTCCTGATCCCTATTCCCCCTGCAAGTAAATCTATGAATGCTCTTAGTTTCCATAACCAATTTGCATAATACCAACCATTACTTCCTCCAATCTTTTTTATTGGTGAGAATGCCACCTCCGCCGGGGTGCCAACCATCTTCACTTTTACGTCTACAATTCTTACTCCATAAAATTCACCTCCGATTTTGTTGCCCCCTCCCGAAGATGACATGGCATCCGACCATCTTGTTTGGGCAAATTCTTGATCTTCATTTCTTATGGCATCTGAAATAGCCTCTTTTATGCCCTTCGGATTGATTCCAAATACCCCTACTGACGTTTCATCTTCCACAATACTTGCATTCCTCAAACTGTCTATTAATTTCCTCCCAATCCGTGCATATACTGGTGTTATCAATCCCAGCCATAAACTCGATAATCGTGGGGTGAGGACTGGCACTTTTATCATCACACGTTTTAAGTTTCTTTGCCGGGCATATTCTTCCATCAACTGGCCATAGGATACTATATCCGCCCCACCAATCTGAAAAATTTGATTCCCTTCGAATTCCATTTCACCCGAGTTTTTCAGATATTCCAATACATCTTCTATAGCTATGGGTTGTGCCAATGTGGACACCCAACGAGGTGTTATCATAATCGGTAATCGTTCAACTAGTGCCCGAATCATCTCGAAGGATATACTGCCCGATCCTATGACTACCGACGCCTGTAATTCAATAATCTGTGTCTTTCCTTTCCTAAGTATTTCTCCCACTTCATGCCTACTCCTCAAATGTGGGGACAGCTCCGAACTTACTTTCCCTAGGCCTCCAAAATACACTATTTTTTTGACGCCAGCCCCCTCTGCACACTCGACAAAATTAAGTGCACCAATCCTATCCAATTCTTCAAAATTATCTCCACCTCCTCCCATAGAATGTACTAAATAATATGCTATTTCCACTCCCTCCATCGCCAAACTAAGAGACTCCTTATCTAAAATATCTCCTTGGACCACTTCTGCAGTTTCAAATGATTTTTTTTGGATATTATTTGGATTACGCACAAAACAACGAACATCATATTTTGACCTATTTATCGCGGTTATAAGCCGCCCCCCTATGTATCCTGTTGCTCCCGTCACCAATATGATGGGTTTCTTACTTTTCTGAATTCGTTTATTTTTAACCATCCACTACTTCTCAACTATTCTCCCTTTTGAATAAACAGACCGTTTCTTTCCCAATCACGCCACTCTCAATTTTACAATAACAAGGGTCTTTTACCAATCCCCCCCTGAACTAATTCATGACACTCTCCAAAAGAGAAGCCAAAAGAAAAGCCCATCTCCGAAGTCTCCGCGCAACCGGAACTTCAACCCTCGTAGGGATAGTGGCTGCTCTGATTACCCATCTCCTCTCAAGTGGTCCCCTCGATCTTGTAATCTCCATGCCTATTCTAATTGCAAGTTTATTTTTGGGATTGGGAATTATGCAAGTACTTGGAGTGGATGTTTCAGAATTTACTAAGAAAGACCACTTTTACGTGTCTTTCATGACATTCACAATGTGGTTTGTCACTTGGACTCTTCTCTTAACCGCTAATGTGTCCTTTTAATCATGGCAAAAAAATCGATTGCAGTTGTTAATTTGGACCATTGTCAACCCGACAGATGCAATTATGAATGTGCCAATTATTGTCCCCCCAATCGCACAGGTAAAGATTGCATAGTCACCCGTGGGGATTTTTACGACTCCGATGACCTTTTTACTGGGCGTCCTGAACAAATCAGAATCTCCGAAGATATCTGTCTGGGTGAAAAATGCGGAATTTGTATAAAAAGATGCCCATTCGACGCAATAGAAATTATAAATTTACCAAGTGAACTCGACGAATCTCCTATCCATCGATATGGTGAAAATACATTTGTATTGTATGGACTCCCGGCACCTAAACCTGGAAATGTTATCGGTCTTCTTGGTCCAAATGGCATCGGGAAGACAACTTCGATAAAGGTCCTTTCTGGAAGTATAGTCCCCAATCTAGGTGATTATTCTTCCCCTGCCACTTTCGAGTCGGCAATTTCTAACTATAAGGGCACCTCTCTTCAAAATTATCTAGAAAAACTCCAAGAAGAATCAATTAACGTGGCCCACAAACCCCAATATGTCGAGTCCATTCCCCATGCATTCGAAGGCACCGCCCGCAACCTACTAGAAAATGTAGACGAAAGAGGCGCTCTTGATGATTTAATCGAGGAATTATCAATCAAACCTATATTGGAAAATGACATCAAGACCCTCTCCGGCGGTGAGCTCCAACGAGTCGCACTTGCCGCAACTTTGGCCCGGGACGCAGATTTTTATTTTCTGGATGAAATAACTCCTTATCTCGACATACGGCAAAGAATTGCAGCCGCAAATGTTATTCGAAATCTAGCCACTTCCGAAAATCGATCTGTACTAGTCGTTGAACACGATCTAGCCATTTTGGATTTAATAGCAGATTCTATCCATATAGCATATGGGGTGGCGGGGGCATTCGGAGTTGTCACTGATATAAAATCCACACGAAGTGGGATTAACGAATATCTATCTGGTTTTCTAAAAAATGAAAATATGCGTGTTAGACCTCGAAGTATAACATTCGACCAACGAGCTCCTAAAACCAACATAGAAACAGAACCTCTCCTTTCTTATCCTCTCATCGAAGTGGCCTATGAAACGGGATTCTCTTTAACAGTCGAACCCGGTGTTATCAATCAGCACGAAGTTCTCGGCGTTGTTGGTCCTAACGGAATTGGAAAGTCTACCTTTGCAAACATACTCGCAGGAGAACAAAACACAGATTCTTTCCCTCTCGATTCTAGCGTGTCCATTTCATACAAGCCCCAATACTTGAACACCGAAGAATCAATTCGAGTCGATGCTTATTTAGCCCAAATAACGTCTGATTTTGGTACTTCTTATTGGACTACTGAGATTGCTTTGCCATTACAACTAGATAAGATCATGAGTCAAAATCTTTTAGATTTGTCTGGTGGAGAACGGCAGAGAGTCGCAATAGCAGCTTGCCTATCTACCAACGCAGATCTTTATCTTTTAGACGAACCTTCTGCCCACCTAGACGTTGAACAACGCTCCCAAGCCACCCGGGCAATCCGAAGATTTGCAGAACATACTGGTGCATCTGTTATGGTAATCGACCACGATATCTATATGTTAGATCTTTTGGTTAATCGACTCTTGGTCTTCAGTGGAATTTCTTCTAAATTTGGGACCGCAAGTGCCCCCGCGGATATGAGAACCGGGATGAATGAATTCCTTTCCAATCTTGGAATCACTTTCCGGAGGGATGAACGAACTCAACGCCCTAGAGTCAATAAACCAGGCAGTCAAAAAGATAAAGAACAAATAAAATCTGGAGAGTATTATTATCTGCCCGCCGAGTAATTCTTGTTATCCATCCCCCGTTTCATCTACTAATCTACCCTTTTTAATCTAATTCCCGACTACAAGATCCACAAAGATACTCATCCTTTCGATCAACATCCAGAACTGTGGGGGAAAAAGACATGACGCATCTATTATTGCTACAGTGTTCTAGTCCCAGAGTATGGCCAACTTCATGTATTACTTCTTTTCTTATTCTACCAACGAATACCTCTTGCTCAGTCTTATTTGAAAATTCCCTTTGGGTCTGTCTTTTTAATCTATAAGTTGATATCACACAAGCCTTCCCCCCTAGATACGCTAAGCCAAACACATAGTTTCTCCCCGTATAGTACATATCTTCATTTGTTATGGCCACAATTTTATCCGCCTTTCCCCTTTGCGCAATGAATTCTAGGAGGCCTTCGGCACGATACTGTCCCCTCGATTTATCATGTAACGCCTGTGGCATTTGTTTTGCATCTTGAAATGATACATCAACTCCATAAACATTTCTCAACGCCGAAGATACCTCTCGCTTAATAGATGCTTCTATACCTCCGAGTGGTATTATTTCGACGAGCATACGAAGAACATATGAGTACCGGGGCATAAACTTCCCGACGTGAATCCCAATTCAACAACCTCCCTGCTCGATATTCTTAGTCCATTCCACAGATTAATCGAAGTAGGAATAGGTTCTAGAATTGATATAGCTCATACCCTTTCTAAAAGTAGAAATGTGGTGGCCACAGATATCCATCCCTGCAAAATTCCAAAAGAAATCCAATTTTTTCTCGACGATATATGCAATCCTACTCTAGAAATATATCATAAAACAGACATCATTTATGCATTAAATCTGCCTCCTGAATTACACCGTCCCACTCTTGATGTCGCATCACAGGTTGGATCCAAGTTTCTCTTTACAACATTGGGAAATGATTTTCCAGAAATACCTGTCCGAATTGAAACAATCTTTGGAGAAACTATCTACTGGGCATTGGAATAAAAATCACAAACTCTTACATCTATAAGAAACCTCTCTGCGATCATGCAAGTAGATTCGATCATTCTTGATATAGATGGAGTTCTGGTGGATGTATCGGAGTCTTATAGGCGAGCCATCGCAGATACAATTGAAAGTCTCAGTGGGGAAGAATTCCCCACTGGACTAATCCAATCACTGAAAAATGCTGGCGGTTTCAACGACGATTGGGAACTAACTGACGCTGGAATATTGTGCACACTCGCAAAACGTCATGGTTACCCTGGCGATCTCGTATCTTTAATCCAAAAAATAGGTGACAATGGTGGGGGTTTAATCACTACCAAAAAAATAATTTCTGAAGCAATAGGGTCTGCTGCAGAAGACGAATGGGATCCTCAAGCTGTACGGTCCATGTTTCAATCCCTATATCTGGGTAGAGAAAGATTTATTGAATGTTTTCAACACGAACCTATTGTTGATGTACCTGGATATTATCTCTCCGAAGAAAATATCATTTCTGAACACATGGTTGATCAATTTTTAAATCAATTCAATATTGGAGTCCTTACTGGTAGGCCCATTTTCGAGGCAAATATGGCTCTTAAAAGCATAGGGATCAATATTTCTTCAACTCATATAGTGGCAATGGAAAGTTCCCCCTTAAAAAAACCTCACCCGGACGGACTCCTCACCTTAGCCCACGAATTGAATTCTTCATCTCTAGTTTACGTAGGGGATACACTCGATGATATCAAAACCGTAGTGAATGCTAAAAAAGCCGACCCGTCCCGAAATTATCGTGGAATTGGAGTTCTAACCGGCGGACTTTCAGGAACTTCTGGAAAAAAAATGTTTGAAGAAAACGGAGCAGATGCCGTCATCCCCACCATCAATGATTTACCAGAACTTCTATCGGAATTTTAAATCACTTTGCCCTCCGAAAAAATCAAAATCGGTGGGTCCATATCCCTTGCTTTTCTAGTTATCCTGTGATAATTACATTAATAGGTGGCACTGGTGATATCGGAGAAGGTTTAGCTCTCCGTTGGGCCCATGACACTAACCATGAAATCCGAATCGGATCTCGAGATCCCCAAAAAGGAATTGATAGTGCAAAAAAATATGAGCTAGAACTTTCAAACCGTGGACAGGAACGAACAGTCCCCGGCGGGAGCAATCACGAAATGACTATCGGGGCAGATATCATTGTTCTTTCTGTACCTCCATATTACATTGTAGATACAATCAAATCTATAACCGATGCTATTTCCCCCGGATCAATTCTAGTCAGCCCCGCAGTTGGATTAAAACGTGACGACGATGGAAATTTCTATTCTTCTCCTCCTCCTTCTAGCCGAAGCGTTACTGAATATGCAGCAAATGCTTCTCCAGACGGCGTCCCTCTCATAGGGGCCTTCCATACACTCCCTGCCCACCGTCTATCTGATCTAGACGCTCCCCTAAATTTTGACACTCTTGTTGTTGGGGATGATACTGCTGCCAAACAGACTATTATTCAAATTTCTAATGAAATCAATGGTTTAAGAGCCGTTGATGCCGGCGCTCTTGCCAATTCTGCAGAAGTCGAAGGAATCACTCCCGTACTTATCAATATTTCCAAATCCAACAAAGATATGAACGAACTAGGTGTTGAGTTCAAGTAAAACTTTTATTTTCAACTACTATTTTGTTGGAATATACTTTCTAGATCTCCTTTTTGCGTAACTCCTACAAATCTTGAAATCACTCCTTCTTCATCTTCAATCA
>CAWVSQ010000039.1:0-6538 GCA_963933005.1 uncultured euryarchaeote | reverse complement strand
TTGAACTTGGACAACATACTTCTAGATTGCTCTTCTTCACCCAGAATAAACAAAGAGGCAGCAATAGCTTCCACCGTCGTAAGTTTAAATGGCTTTCCGTAGTTCACCGGATTCACCGCAACCAAAAAAGGCAGGGCCCGGGGAATCCCTTTCATAGAAAAACTATTAACTCTAGCACTTTCCCATGAACAATCTAACGCCACCAATCTATATGGATATTTGCGATCTGCAGGAGATAGTGCAGTCTCAGAATATGGATTAAGGATTATTCCATATGGTATCGACTTATTGTTCTTATGCAATTTAGCCAATTCAAAACGTGCAAGCTTTCTAGCAGTGCATTTGGATGGATCATCATCACCTTCATATCGGATATGGATTTCCACATTACATTTCTATGCTAAGAAGCGCCAAAAGAGAATCGAAGAAAGATCTATTCCGAATCCTCAATTTTTTGTCTGTACAGTCCATTTTTCTTTCATGGATTGGGCACTCTTCAGCGCAACGGCTTTATTCATGGTGTCAATGACTTTCTCTCCTGGACCAAATAATTTACTTTGCGCTGCACATGGATCTCAACATGGGATTCAAAAGACTCTCCCATTGATGATAGGGATGTTTTTTGGGTTCACAGCCTTGGCACTCATAATTGGAGTCGGAGCTGTTTTCATAGAGCAGAATCCCAATATACTTCAACTACTAGTCTACGCTGGTGCATTGTATATAGCATACCTCTCCTACAAAATAGCTTCCTCTCCCCCCCTAAACACAGATGATTCCACCCAACTATTTGGCTTTTTCCACGGTGTGCTGTTACAACTAGTAAACGGAAAAGCATGGATCCATTTCATCATCTTGATGACCACTTTTGCAACTCAATTCGGTACTGGATATGGGGTAAAAATTTTATTCGTTTTAGTCAATTCCACATTAGGTTTCACAGCGCTATGCACATGGGCCTTTGCTGGGACTTTACTTCGTAAAATATTCAGTACACCTGAACAAGTTCGAACTTTGAATTTATCATTAGGGCTATCACTTTTCCTCGTGGCCATTTGGATAGCATTTCCTCACTATCTGGAAATTTTTCTATCTCAGGTTTCGGACCTTCTGACAGGCCTACTATCGTATCTGGCTCAAGGCTAACGTGAGTAAATTTTGGCACGCTGTACAAATTCGATAGAAGTGATATAATCAAAAACCCAACACTTGATATTTCCGTGCCCCAAAGACCAATCAATGCAACGAAGAGACATTTTATTAGGAATCGGAATTGCAATATCGGGATGTCTTGGAGATGGTGAAAAAAACAAATATAAGCCAGATTTAGACCCCTTCGATGGATACCCCCCTTTACCCACCCAAGTTCCCTCCCGACAATTCTTTGACCCCACCACTTTTGATGTGGCGAAAGTAAACTCTCAAACTATCCCTCTAGCACCCCTCAAAACAGTCTACAATTGGCACCAAAGAGGAGAAGCCCGATTTGTAGATTCGAGATCCCAAACCCAATACGAACGATCACACATTCTAGGATCTATACTAAGCCCCGCACCATCTGGGATTGGATCCTCAGACCCCACTTTAGATTGGCCAAAAAACGATAGAATTGTGACTTATTGTGGATGTCCACTCCATCTCTCCACATTAAGAGCAGCTAGCTTATTGAATTCTGGATTTACAAACGTTTACGTACTCCAAGATGGATTTTGGGAGTGGCACGATAGACGATATCCTCTGGCTGGAAATGATCTAAACACAGCACCCCGAATTTGGATTATCCATGGAAAAACAGATCCTTCTTTTTCTGGAAAAACAGTTTGGATACGCGAGTTACAATCAGGACAAGTAGAAGCCACTATGATTCAAACTAATGGTGAATTTAAATCTGACATACGATTTTCAAATATCTCTCCCACAACACTCCTTTCAATTGAGGCCCCCCACCGAACCATAGTTAGGCCCCTCTCTTCATTAATTGACACAACAATTGAAATCTAGTTTCTCAACCCTGCACCAACTGCACTCTCCCCTACTGGTTCACTACCTTCAATTTTTTTCAATCCACCCATGTATGGGCGCAGTACTTGTGGTATCTCCACAGTCCCATCCGAATTCTGATAATATTCCAGAATCGCAACCATGACCCTAGGAAGTGCCAAACCCGAAGCATTCAACGTGTGTATATACTCCGCCGATTCATGACGTTTCGGACGATATCTCAACCCTGCCCTACGCGCTTGGAAATCTTCAAAATTAGATGCAGAAGAAACTTCTAACCATCGACCATCCTTCCCTTCTTCATTATTCCCTATAGGTGTCCAAACCTCAATATCATAAGTTTTAGCTGAGGAAAATGTCAAATCCCCTGTACAAAGAGAAATTACCCTGTATGGCAATTGCAATTTCTTGAGCACTTCTTCCGCATCATTAACTAATAATTCAAGTTGTTCGTAACTTGATTCTGGTCTAGTAAAGTTAACCAACTCTACCTTATTGAATTGATGTACTCTGACAATTCCTCTAGTTTCTGTGCCATGTTCTCCCGCCTCTTTCCGAAAATTAGGGGTATACGCTTGATGTTTTATTGGTAAATCCTCATCAAGTAGAATTTCTCCAGAGTACATATTTGTCACAGGAACTTCTGCAGTTGGACACAGCCACAAATCTTCTCCTTCTATTTTATAAGCATCATTCACAAATTTTGGAAATTGACCCGTCCCCGTCATGGATGCAGACGATACTGGAATTGGAGGGATCAATTCAACGTATCCTTGTTCTCTATGGATATCTAGCATAAGCGAAATCAAAGCATGTTCCAAACGTGCCCCTTCCCCTTTCAAAAAATAAAAACCCGACCCTGATGTTTTTGCACCTCTGACCTCATCAATTATGTCCAATTTGATTCCAAGATCATAATGAGGAACGATGTCCTCTGGAAATTCTCTTAAACTTCCAAATCCCACTTGACGAATCTCAACGTTATCTGATTCATCCATTCCTACCGGAACACTTTCATGTGGGACATTTGGCAATTCTAATAATCCTTTTTTTAGTTCTTCTTCTAGATTTTTAGCATTTTCTTCCAGTCCCTCTAACTCTGATTTTAATTTCGACGATTCGAGTATGGATTTCTCAGCAGCTTCATCTTCTCCCTTACTTTTAAAATTTCCAATCAGCTTTGATACCTTATTTCTTTCATGTCGGAGGTCGTCGCATTGGGCTTTCACAACCCTCCATTCCTCGTCCACTCGAAGTAGATCCTTCACCACTTCTCCCCCATCCATATTCCTATTTTTAATGGCAGCTTTTACTATCTCTGAATTTTCTCTAAGATATTGTCTAGCTAGCATATTCTTACATCTAACAACGAGCGCTTAACGAAAACAATATCGGGTTGTCACTAATAAAACCCCGTCACAACCTATACTTAAACAGAAAACAAAGTAAACACTGAAACTAGTTTCACCATGGAAAAACAATCCCTCTCAAAAAAACAAATCGCAAACGCTTTTGGAACTAGAGCAAACTCATATCTCCTTAGCAAAACTCATCGCGAGGGAGACGATTTGGATATGCTATCTGATTGGTCCATAGGTTCTAAATTGACACTCGATATAGCTACCGGAGCGGGACACGCTGCAAACGCAATTTTCAAAAAAAACTCTTCCCGAGTTATAGCCACAGATATCTCTCCCAAAATGGCACGCATCGCTTCATCTGCATATCCTAGTTTGGAAATGGCTATCTCAGATGCAGAACATTTGCCCTTCGATAACAATTCATTTGATACTATCATTTGCAGAATTGCAGCACACCACTTTCCCAATACTCATACTTTTCTCGCAGAAGTAGCCAGGGTATCTGATACCCCTGGTGTTTTTCTATTCGAAGATAATGTGGCTCCTAACACACCCCCTCTCAACACGTTTCTTAACAAAGTCGAAAAGTTAAGGGACCCCGCTCATATACAAAGCCATACTGTAGATCAGTGGACAAGTTGGATCGAACAAAAAGGATTTCTGATTGAACACGCTATTGTCATGAAAACAAATATTTCGTATATTCCTTGGGTCACCCAATCTAACACGCCCCAAAAAAATCTAACAAAACTCAATGAACTTTTCATCAATGCCCCCCCTGAAGCAAAAACACTTTTTGACATAAAAATCACTAACGGGGTCGTGAAATCATTTTCAAATTTAAAACTTTTGTTAAAGGCCATTCGGCCGAACCAATAACTATACCTTCTCCGACATAACCAACTACTCTATGGTGAATGTGACAATTTGGAATGAATATCGCTGCGAAAAGGAGAATTCATTAGCAGGGGAACTTTACCCTTCTGGAATTCACAATTTCATAGCTAATTTTCTCACCGAACATGGGCATATTACTACCACTGCAACACTAGATGCTCCAGAACATGGCCTCTCTTCTGAGGTATTAGACAACACCGATGTACTACTTTGGTGGTCTCATAATCAAAATGAATCTTTGAACGATTCCATCGCCGAACGTGTGGTAAATAGAGTCCTGGATGGAATGGGATTTATAGTACTTCATTCAGCGTTGCGTTCAAAACCATTCCAATTACTCATGGGAACTTCATGTCGCTTAAAACGAAGAAATGAAGATGAAATTGAGCGTGTATGGATAACCGATCCTGGACATCAGATCGTTCAAAATATCACCTCCGAGTATATTGAATTCCCACAATCTCAGGTTTTCGCAGAACCCTTCGATATACCTAGGCCAGACGATTTAGTATTGATTAGTTGGAACGAAGGGGGAGAAATTTTCCGAAGTGGGTGTTGTTGGAAAAGAGGAAATGGAAAAATATTCTTCTTAGGACCTGGACACGAAACCCATCCAGTATACCATAATCAAGATATTCAGTTGATCATCAAAAACGCGATTGATTGGGCTAAACCTCTAAACCATCCCCCGACTCACTATGGAAAACTAAGTGGTCCTACTAATCTTGAACCCAACCAAATCTAACGAGGATTTTTTACCTCCCGTCTCCATGAAGCATTATGGACCACGAGGCAGAAATACGCGGAATTGGAATTAGCTGGTGTGAAGCCGGAATGGCAACTCCTGTAGTACTTTTAACAGCCAAAGATAGATATGTCCCCATCTTTATCAGTCCTGATCAAGCACAATCTATTCAATTCGAACTACAAGGAGAACGAAGTGAGAGGCCACTCACTCACGATCTGTTACTTGAAATCACAACAGAACTAGGGGGTGCAATCGATAAAATCATTATAGACGATCTCTCGGAAGGAACTTTTTATGCTAAGATCCATCTTCAACGATACGTTGATGGAAAATCAAATACGTTTGCGTTCGATGCCCGACCTTCTGACGCAATCGCCATAGCGATCCGAGCAGATTGTCCCATTCTCCTTTCAGAATCGGTGTTAGATGCCGCAGGACAATCCATTGGGGATCTTATATTGCAAGAATTTGGGAGTACTGGGTGGGAGTAATTTCCCCCCGATACTCACTTGTATACTTTAATAAACTGTATGTGCTAAATATAGTATAGATGAAATTCAGCTATCCCTGGCAATTCATTGGACGAAGATCGGCAATGATGGCAAATAATGGAATGGTGGCAACAAGTCAACCATTGGCAGCTCTTTCCGCACTCCGCGTGCTAGAAAACGGTGGGAATGCAGCAGATGCGGCCGTAACTGCCGCTGCGGTACTCAACGTCGTTGAACCTCACATGTCCGGAATAGGGGGAGACATGTTCGCTATAGTTCATTTTAATAATCAGTACGAGGCTTATAATGGAAGTGGTGGTGCCCCTGAAGAAGCCAATTTATCCACATGTCAAAAACTCGCTTCTGAACAGAAAACAGAAAGCGAGTTTCAAAACCTCGACACTCAACCAACCGAGGACGAACTCAAAATGCCAACAAAAGGTGGACTAGCTGTAACAGTCCCCGGTGCTCTAGCAGGGTGGCACGACCTACTCGAAAAGTATGGTACCATCTCCCTTTCAGAAGCACTTGAACCTGCAATCAAATATGCAAGAGATGGTTTCCCTGTAAGCGAGTATATCTCTTGGCAATGGTCTTTTGCTTCAAATAGAATCACGCCTTTCCCCGAAACCGCACTCACTTATCTCCCTAGTGGTTCTCCACCAGCCCCTGGGGATATTTTTTCCAATACGAAATTAGCTGATACATTTGAGCTAATATCTAAACATGGGATCTCAGAATTTTACAACGGAGATTTGGGGAAAGACATGGTCGATGTTGTACGGGGAGATGGAGGACTTTTATCCCGTTCGGACCTCGAAGAACATACTGGGGTATGGTGCGATCCAATATGCACTAATTATCGTGGAATCGATATACTTGAGGCCCCCCCCAATGGTCAAGGACTAATAGCACTCGAAGCAATAAACATTGCAGAAAATTTTGATCTCCCTCCTTCTATCACCGATCCAGACCGAATTCACACTCTCGTTGAAGCCTTCAAAATAGCAGTTTCAGATGGGCACAAATACATCTCCGAC
>CAWVSQ010000038.1:0-6580 GCA_963933005.1 uncultured euryarchaeote | reverse complement strand
TTCAAAGTTCTACGTGGTGGTTCATGGATCAACTTTCCCGATTCTCTTCGTAGCTTCTTTCAAGTCTTCCATCCCTGTGGCATACGATAGCCTGAGACAATTCTCTACAGATCCTCCGAAATCTGGTGCCGGTGTGGTTGCCACTCCCACTTCATCTAATAGTCTATTTGAAATGTCGAAAGCATTTCCCAACTCGCTAACATCGATTAGTAGATAATATGCCCCTTCAGGAGTATATCCCATTCCCACACCCAATTTCTCTACCTCTTCAACAAGAACGTCCCTTCGTTTTCTATATACATCGCGCATTTTTGGAACTAGATCATCTGACATCTCTAGGGCAGCCACCCCTGCATCCTGAACAAAATTAGTTGCACAGATCACCAAATTTTGTGTTAATCTGTTTATTGCATCTATGTATTCTGGTGGGCATACTATCCATCCCAAACGCCACCCAGTCATTGCAAATCTTTTTGAAAACCCATCAACTACAAAGGCATCATCCGTATGTTCTAACACACTATGCGTTTTAGTATCATAATATATTCCATGGTACACTTCATCCGAAACTATAGTTGTTTTATTTTTTTGTGCAATTCCTACCAATTCTTCTATTTCTGAATTTTTCAATACAGAACCTGTCGGGTTAGAAGGCGAATTTAACATCATCATTTTGGTACTTTCACTTACCGATTCATCAAAAAGTTTAATATCCGGTGCGAAACCCGCAGAAATGTCCAGCGGGATCGTCTTAATAGTGCCACCCGATTGCCTAATAAAATTAGGGTAACACGCATAATAAGGGTCTGTTAGGACCGCCTCGTCACCTTCATCTAGTAATGCTAGACATACCATAGTAAGTGCAGCCGAAGTCCCCGGTGTTATTATTATCCTATCTACGCCGATATCTATGTCATACGTTCTCTGATAGTAATCCGAAACCGCTTCTCTTAATTTTATTTTCCCTCTGGAGGTTGTGTACCCCGAGTTCCCGTTCAACATTGACTCAATTGCTGAATCTATCACTTCTGCAGGGGGTTCGAAATCTGGCTCTCCAACTTCAAGATGAACCACGTCTTCCATTTTTTGTGCTCGTTCTAACACAGACATAGCTGTAAAATGAGTAGTTTCCCTAGCACGTTTTGATAGCATTCTTACCCCAAAAACGGTAGAAGAGAACATCAACTTGGCTATTTTAATTCTACTTTAAAACCTGCATTTTATATCTCTCTGAATAGAATCAAAATCATGCCAACATTTACTAAATCTGTCCGTGTAAATTCCCCCCTCGAAGATGTATGGGATTTCCATTCAACTATAGGTGGACTTGAACATCTAACTCCTTCTTGGATGAATCTCAAAATAGAATCGGTCGTGGATTCCGATGGAAAAAAAATTAAAGATAGCCTTCCTGTAGGAACTAAAATATTAGCTTCAATTCACCCTTTTAAAATAGGCACACCTATAATTTGGAATGTTCAAATACTTGAGCGAGACAAACAACAAACTAGCGCATTTTTTCGAGACGATGTATCTGGAAAACCATTCCAAAAGTGGATCCATACGCATAGTTTTTCAACATGTAAGAATGGTACAATTTTAACAGATCGTGTTGATTACAAGCTATATGGATTTCTCAGCCCATTTTCTATTTTATGCCATCCCCTATTCTGGGTTATGTTTACCATGCGCCAATACCAACTCAAGAGCGTGTTCAGAAAAGACTAATTTATACATTTATTAGTCCCTTGTTACCCCATTACGCGACGAATTCTTAGCATGATTTAATTCATTGCCGTGCCATACTCTCTGTATGGACCGAATTATACCTCTTGCGGGGGATACCTTCCTTACACAAAGACAAATTGAAGTTTTATCCCTTCGGGAACGTGGTGTACCTCAGAAAACCATAGCGTCTCAATTTGGAACAAGCGTGGCTAATATCAGTACAATCGAACATTCTGCACGTGCCAATATACTGAAAGCAGAACATACACTCACCCTATCAAAACTCCTTAAATGCAATATAATTTTCAATGCACAGGAAGGAACTGGACTGTGGGATTTGGTTTCTCGAATTTACACTATGGCGGATAACGATGGCACGAAATTGTCCTACACCGAACCCGAACTTGTTGCACTTCTCAATCGAGAACTTAAACACGCCTTTGACAATCGAAAATTAACTACCAACACCGAAATTGGGTTGACACCAGATGGTCACTTAATTGTGAACCCCATTGCTCAAAATTAAATACTTTTAGTTGACATTTTTAGTAATATTAAACCCTTACATTTAAATTCTTCTGGCTAGAATGGCCTTTTGTGCTAAAAGATTCCTTCGGAAGGGAAGTTAATAGTGTCCGCATGTCTTTGACTGATAGATGCAATTTTGACTGCGTATATTGTCACAATGAAGGTCTGGGGGACACTAGAGGTCCACTAGATCCTCAATCCGACGAAATTTCCACAGAAGATGTTATCAGATTCCTTGAAGTTTGTGAGGAATTTGGAATAAACTCTGTTAAATTCACGGGAGGGGAGCCCATGTTGCGTCAAGACCTAGAAGAAATCATTCGCAGAACGCCCCAATCCTTTGAGATTTCACTTACAACCAATGGGACCTTTTTACCCGGGCGTGCTCAAGCATTGGCCGACGCCGGGCTCAATCGTGTAAATATCTCTTTAGATGCACTTGATAGAGATTCATTTGCCAAACTAACAAAAAGTGGGGCATTTGACATAGTGCTATCTGGAATCGATTCCGCCCTCGAGGCCGGTCTTACTCCTGTAAAACTTAACATGGTTGTCTTTCGACAAACTGCAGGATTCATCCCCAAGATGGTCGATTTCATCTCTCAAAGAGAAGGGCTCCATCTACAACTCATTGAATATATGCCGGAGCTAACTGGAAATTCCGATTGGGCAATTGATATCTCTGATGTTCACGAGTGGTTTGAATCCCGGGCCGATAGGGTAGAACAGCGTGATATGCATTCTAGAAAGCGGTATTGGTTTGATAAAGGAATGGTCGAAATAGTTGACCCAGTTGGAAATTCAAATTTCTGTTCCAATTGCCATCGCGTACGTGTCACGCATGATGGGTATCTGAAAGGGTGTTTGAACCGAAATGATGATCTAAAATCAATGGGTGACATGACAAAACAAGAAATCAGGAATGCCTTAGTGGACACAGTATCTGAAAGAGTACCATTCTATGGTGCCTATTTGATTAAGAACGAAGATGGACATTGGATTTTCAACGAAAAATATCAAAATTCAATTGGCGACCGAAAACCCTACTTGTACAGTTAAATTGTAAGATTTATCGCGAAAAAACTTACCAATCCCACTGTAACCACTGCAACCAATCCAATTAAGAACGATTGAAGACCTAGATCTCTAATTTTTCCAAGTTTTGTACTTAAACCCACTCCCGCCAGGGCTATTATAAACAATCCATTAGATACAGTTTCAATCGAACTTATCATTTGAATCCATCCCATTTGATCTATCACCCAGTATGCATTTGCCCCCTTTCCAATTTCCCAATCCCCTATGGTTCGAATCATTGAAAGAATTAAAAATCCTATGATAAATTTTGGGAAATATTGGAAGTAATCTTGTCTAATTTGAGATGGACTAAACTGGTCCTTCAAACTAATTTCACTATTTTTCCTTATACTTCTTGAATATGCAATCGCAATCAGGGGGATCACTATGACCATGAATACATTTCGTATTACCTTTGTTAGGCTTGCAATGTCCAAAGTGGTCGGAGAGTCCCACACTTGAGAATATATCAATGCTGCTCCTATCACTTGTGATGTATCTTGAATGGAGGTCCCTAGCCATAGCCCCACCTTTGTTGGGTCCCCGTTAAACAGGATGTAACCCAAAATGGGGTATGTAAGAACTGCAATCAACCCAAAAAATGTAATCACTGCTATTGCATAAGCTGTTTCTTCTTCTGTGGCTTCAATAACCGTGCTTGTTGCCAAAATAGCAGAAATACCACATATTGAAGTTCCAACTGCTATCAACGAGCCCAATCGCTTCGGCTGATCTAATTTATTACTTAAAACATATGTAACTAACAGTGCAGTTCCTATGCAACCAATAATTATTGGCAATCCCATCAAACCCAGCTTAAACACATCCCCTATTGCAAGTCTAATCCCAATCAAAATAATCCCAACTCGTAGCAATATCCCTCTACTGAATTTTATCCCCGGGCGGGCAGAATCCGGGACTGCAAGCACATTCCCAATGACAATACCAAGTAATAAAGCTAGAATTACTGCAGGAATGTGGATCTCAATGTTCCCTATCACTTTGAATTTCAATACGTCCCCTAGGAACACCGATGCGCCTAGTAAAACTGTGGTCAGAATTAACCCTGGGACCAATGTATTTATTTCTGAAGTAGGGACGCCTAGTAACTCTTTTCCCCATTTTCTAAATTTTTCCCTAAAAAATTCAATCACTACTACTTTGATCCATCCCTTCTCGTTTATGTATTCCTGTCTGACATTGTATACTTTTATTCCGCTGCCCTTAAGTACCGCACACGAATACGATATTTCACGTAATAGATGTAGGGGTCCTTCCCCGAGTCCACAGTGGGCGACGAGAACCAACATGTCGTGGTAGCCAAGTCTGGTCCAAGGCGCAGGGTTGCTAACCCTGTGGCGATTTCCGCCTCCGGGGTTCAAATCCCCGCCGCGACGTCAAATACATCTGTACAAAAATATGAAAAAATGAGCACCAAAGAAGAACCTACTGAAACAAACGAAATAAAATACTTTGTCAGGATAAAAAACTTTGATCTTGATGGGACGAAGAGCACAGAGCGTGCCCTTCTTAGTTTGCCTGGAATTGGCAGAAGGGTCGCTAGTATACTAATTAACCAAGCGGGACTCAACCCCAAAGACACACTTGGTTTACTAGACGACGATTCCATTGACACACTTACAGCTAAAATTGAAGAGTTCCCTGCTGGAATTCCAACCTGGGCTATAAATAGACAGAATGATTTCTTCACCGGAGAAGATCGGCACCTTATTGGAACTGATGTTGATCTAATTCATCAGCAAGATCTCAATAGGATGAAGAAAATAGGTACCTATCGTGGCCTTAGGCACAGAGAACATCTCAAAGTACGTGGACAAAGAACCAAATCAACTGGACGAAAAGGAGCAAAAGTTGGAGTAAGTGTTAAAAATAGAGGAGGAACCTAATCATGGCTCTTGGAAACAATACCAAATTTTACGAAACTCCCAATCACCCATTCCAAAGCGGCCGTATAGCAGAAGAACGTGAATTGCTAACACTCTATGGATTAAAAAATAAAGTCGAGCTTTGGCGGGCCCAATCCGAACTTAGATCTTATCGGCGCGAAGCCCGAAAACACCTTGCAAGGTATGGCGAAACAAATCAAGAAGAGACTCTGTTTCTCGCCAAATTAAAACGATATGGGATTGTAAATCAAGATTCTCAATTAGACGAGATCCTCACCCTTGATGTTAATACACTCCTCGAACGTCGATTACAAACTCTTGTATATCGTTCTGGACTAGCAAATACAATTAAACAGGCTAGACAATTCGTAGTTCATGGACACATTTCTCTAAATGGACATTGTGTTGATATTCCCTCCTACAAAGTCACAGTAGCAGAAGAACCAAGCCTTCAATATGATCAGTACAGTTCCATTTCAGACGATTCTCATCCCATTCGAAAACCGCCTGAACCCTTATCAAAAGAGGTGTCTGAAGAATGAGCGAAGCTGACAAAACATGGGGTATAGCTCACATATACTCTTCATTTAATAATACCATCATAACACTGACAGATGAAACTGGGGCAGAAACTCTAGCTAAGTGTTCTGGGGGTGCTGTAGTGAAGCAGAGCAGGGATGAGGCTTCTCAATACGCATCAATGCAAATCGCAGAAAGAATAGCAGAAGCGGCCGTAGCAGCGGGAATTTCCTCAATTCACATACGCGTTAGAGGCCCCGGGGGGACTTCTAGAATGGGATCTGGACCTGGTGCCCAGGCCTCAATACGAACTCTCGCCCGTTCGGGACTTGAAATTGGAAGGATTGAAGATGTAACTCCGCGCCCACACGATGGTTGCCGTGCACCAAGGATGGCAAGGTAATATGACAAATATTAAAATCGATGTGATAGATCACGCTGATAGGTTTGTCACATTTGTTGTCCAAGGGTTAACCCCTGCATTTGCAAATGGAATTCGGAGGGCTATGTTAACTGACGTACCCACTCTATCTATTGACACTATCCGTGTAACAGAAAATACGAGTGTTTTGTTCGACGAGATGATAGGTCACAGATTGTGCCTCGTGCCCCTAACAACTCCTACAGACGAATTTGAATATACTGATGTAGTTACTTTGACCCTAGATGTACAAGGACCTGCAACAGTTTATTCTGGGGATATGATCTCCCCTGAAAAGTTGGTCGAACCTGCCGACAAACGAATACCTATTGTAGACCTCAAAGAAAACCAACGCCTCGCATTTGAAGCAGACGCAGTTCTCGGAACTGGGCGTACACAC
>CAWVSQ010000037.1:0-6741 GCA_963933005.1 uncultured euryarchaeote | reverse complement strand
TCTTCTTGACTGTGATTTCGGGGATATAGCATCTCCATTAATATTAAGCAAAGAAATTTCAGATATCCCAGGGGTAGTTGATCACGGTCTCTTTGTCAATATGGCAAACGAGATCCACATTGGAAGAGGATCTAGTGTGGAAATTCAAAAAGGGTAAGCGTAAACTTTACGGTGTTCACGGGAAAATGTGGGTAGGCGGGACCATGGGTTAGCCTGGTATACTTCAGCGTTTGGGACGCTGCGACCCCGGTTCAAATCCGGGTGGTCCCATTAGGAATGTTGCGGAGAGGGGTTCATTTAACCCCCTTCACTTCCACTCCGCACACTTGCTAAAGCTACTTATGTAAGATAAGTTTAGAATTGTTAAGTATAGACATGTCTCAGGCAATAAATCAACAGCTAGTCGAACGTTTTGAAGAATTCATAGATGCATATTGTGAAGAAGAAATTGGAGTGTTGCTTGAAAATTATCCAAAAAAACAAAGGTCATTTAACATAGACTGGGGAGAACTATATAGATTTGATTCGAATATGGCTGATGATTACATAACCCATCCAGATAGTGTACGTGAAGCTGCAAAACAGGCTTTAGTAAACGTGGGAGATTTGCGATATCAAACGGATGACATGTTGGAAAGGGCCCATGTTAGAATTTACAATTTACAAGAACTAACAGAGATAAGAGAAATTAGATCTAAAGATGTGAATACTCTTGTAGCGGTTCAGGGACTAATACGAAAATCAACTAACGTTCGTCCGAAAGTAGATGTTGCAGCATTTGAATGCCAACGCTGTGCAACTGTGACAAACGTGCCGCAGATTAGAGGATATCAAGAACCATTTACTTGTGGGGGTTGCGAACGCCAAGGACCATTCGAGATTAAGTTTGACAGATCGACATTCTCAGATACTCAAACGTTGCTTATACAAGAGTCCCCAGAAGGGTTGAGAGGTGGTGAGCAACCACAGAGTATAGAAATCCACATAGAAGATGATATAAGCGGTATGGTTAGCCCAGGAGATAGGGTTGTTGCAACGGGCACGTTAAGACTTGAACAGAGGAAACGGGGGAGTGAAAAATTAAGAGTTTTTGACGTATATATGGAGGGAATTTCAATTAGTTCTGAGGATTTAGAATTTGAGAATATAGAGATATCAGAAGAGGACGAGAGAATTATTCTCGAACTCTCAAGACAAGAAGGAATATATGATCAGATGGTAGGGTCTGTCTGTCCATCGATATATGGATATGAACAGGAAAAGTTGGCAATTGCACTACAACTGTTTTCGGGAGTAACTAAACATCTACCAGATAGCACAAGGATCCGTGGGAATGTGCACATATTGTTGGTAGGAGATCCAGGTACAGGTAAATCGCAATTATTACAGTATATTCGGCATATAGCCCCACGTTCGGTGTATACTTCGGGGAAGGGTAGTTCGAGTGCAGGTCTGACTGCTGCTGCGGTGAAAGATGATTTTGGAGGGGGTCAACAATGGTCGCTTGAAGCTGGTGCACTTGTATTGGCAGATAAAGGCATAGCTGCAGTGGATGAGATTGATAAGATGCGAGTGGAAGATCGATCTGCGATGCACGAAGCGCTTGAACAGCAAACAGTAAGCATAGCTAAAGCGGGGATTAATGCTACTTTGAAGAGTAGATGTTCACTGTTAGGGGCGGCTAACCCGAAATATGGACAGTATGATTCTTATGAATCGATCGGGGATCAAATCAACCTCGAACCTGCACTCATATCCCGATTTGATTTGATATTCAGGATACTAGATGAAACGGATGAAGAGCTAGATGAGAAGATAGCTACACATATAATTAAAACAAATTACATAGGAGAACAAGGGACAAGGGAAAAATATGCGAAGAGTAAGGGAGAAAGTTCAATTGAATTGGACCATATGCCAGAAGAAATTAAACCGGATATAGAACCTAATTTATTTAGAAAATATATTGCGTATGCTAAGAGAAATTGCTTCCCCGTTATGAGTGAAGAAGCACAAAAAGAAATCAAGAAATTTTATGTAGAGCTTCGATCGGTGAGAGAGGTTGGGGGTCCAATTCCAGTTACTGCCCGTAAATTGGAGGCATTGGTTAGATTGGCAGAAGCAAGTGCAAAGGTTCGACTTTCGGATGTTGTTGAGAAGAGAGATGCCGAAAGAGTTATTAAACTCGTTCGTTCCAGTCTTGAAAAGGTTGGTATTGATCCAGAAACTGGCATTTTTGATGCTACAGTAATTGAGATGGGAAAATCCAGAAATCAATTTGATCGTGTGAAAATTATTAGATCAATAATAGAAAAATTGACGGGCGAACATCCAAAGGATGGCGCTCCTATTTTGGATATTATTGAAAGGGCAAAGGAAAGTGGAATTGGTGACACTCAAACGGAACATATGATCAAGAAAATGTCAGAATCGGGTGAGATATATCAGCCTTCTGCGGGGCATTACAAGTTGCTGAAAGGCAGATAAGAGTTATATCAGGTTTTTGATAGACATCACGATATCAGAGAAATCAATAGGTTGAGTGGGTGGATTCTCAACTAGAGAATGAATGGAGTTGCCACCATCTTGTTCGAATCGGGGGATGATATGGCAATGGACATGTGGAACTTCCTGGCCCGCCTCGATTCCATTATTAAATGCTATTGTTGTGGCATTTGCCCCAACTGCTTCCTCAATCGGTCGGGTTAAAGTATGGACCGTTTGCATCAAAGAAGTTGCAAATGAGAGAGGGAGTTGATTGATTTTTGAAGAATGATATTTAGGTATGATAAGAGTGTGACCGACAGATATTGGATTGATATCAAGAAACGCCAGGGTGGTTTCGTCTTCATAGATAGAATGACTAGGGATATCACCTTCAATAATAGCACAGAAAATACAAGAGTCCATAAGATTGATTAGTCCCATCACATGAAAAAATACTCGTTGGTGGGTTATGAATGTATGAAATCATGAAATCGAGATCGTGGTGGTGGGGAGGAGATAACACAAACAATTAATCTTTAGTTGCAGGGGGAGAGAAATTAACTATGGAAAAAGATGTAGGAGTTGGTGGGAGATACGAAGCCCAATTGTTAGAGGAACGTGTGAGAGAGTATTGGAATCGGACTGAAGCGTATAAAAAAACAAAAGAGCATCGATCGGGAGGGAAACCATTTTTCTTCGTGGATGGCCCCCCATACACATCCGGGGCGGCCCATATGGGAACGGCTTGGAATAAAACACTAAAAGATGGATATCTCCGATATAATCGCATGATGGGGTATCAAGTGTATGATCGACCGGGGTTTGACATGCATGGACTTCCTATTGAGACAAAGGTAGAAGAAAAATTAGGGTTTAAAAATAAAAAAGATATAGAAGCATTTGGGATTGAAAAATTTATTGAGGAGTGCAAAGAATTTGCAGATTTTCAACGAGAAGGATTGCAAAATGATTTTATTTCGTTTGGTGTTTGGATGGATTGGGAAAATGCCTATAAAACGGTTACTTCAGAATATATGGAGGCTGCATGGTGGGGATTTTCTCAAGTCCATAAAAGAGGATTGGTGGAGCGGGGGAAAAGATCTATAAGTCAATGTCCAAGATGTGAAACTTCTATTGCAAAAAATGAGATTGAATACCACCAAGTGAAGGATCCTTCTATTTATGTCAAATTTGAATTGGAAGATGGAGAAGGATTTCTAGTTATTTGGACTACTACTCCATGGACCCTTCCAGCAAACACATTTGTGGCTGTAAATGAAGATTTCATATATCAAAAGGTTGTGGCTATAAAAGGGAATATAAAAGAAAAACTTTGGATAGAAAAATCACTCGTGGAGAGCGTGGTTGAAAAGGGGAAATATGATAGTTTTGAGATAGAACAAGAATCAAAGGGGAAAGATATGGTAGGGTGGAAGTATAAACATCCACTTGGTCAAGAAGTCCCTCAACATGTGGGCGGGGATAGATCTCTACGGATTTATTCTGCTGATTTTGTAGAGGTGGACAAGACGGGTTTGGTTCATTCTGCCCCAGGGCATGGGGAAGATGATTTTCGCGTTGGAAAGGAGATAGGCTTAGAATTATTCTGTCCAGTTGGCACGGATGGAATATATACAAAAGATGCTGGAAAATATGAAGGCAAATTTGTTAAAGATGCAAATGAAGATATTATTGTAGACTTGAAGAAGTCGGGTTTGTTACTTGCAGAGGAAAAATACACTCATGATTATGGGAAGTGTTGGCGTTGTGATACAAACATAATTCAGATTGTTACAGATCAATGGTTCATTGAAATAACAGAAATAAAAGAAGATCTTATTAAGAATATAACTAAATCAAATTGGTATCCAGAATGGGCTAGAGATAATCGGTTTTATGAATTTGTCAAAGAGGCACCGGATTGGAATGTATCACGTCAGAGATATTGGGGGATACCAATACCAATCTGGACTCCAGAGGGGGCTAGTTTAGAAGAGGAATCTAGAGATATGATCGTAGTGGGGACGAGAGAAGAGCTATCTAAATTAGTAGATCAAGAAATTGATCCAAAGGAGATAGATTTGCACAAGCCAACTGTGGATAAACTTACGATTACTAAAAATGATAAAAAATATACAAGAGTTCCAGATGTATTTGATGTTTGGATTGATTCGTCGGTTGCAACATGGGGCACTATAGGGTACCCATCTAAAAAGGAAGAATTTGAGTCTGTGTGGCCAGCTGATTTAATTATGGAGGCGCATGATCAAACTAGGGGATGGTTCTGGTCTCAATTAGGTATGGCTAGTGCTTCAATGGGAAAATCGCCCTATAAAAATGTACTCATGCATGGCTGGGCTCTTGCGGAGGATGGGAGAAAAATGTCCAAATCACTGGGAAACATTGTGTCCCCAAGAGAAGCTATAGAAAAATATGGTGCAGATCCAATGCGTCTGTTTCTATTATCGGTGAACCCTCAAGGAGAAGATATGCGATTTTCGTGGGAAGAAATTGAAGAGATGAGTCGTAGATTAAACATTTTATGGAACGTGTTCAGATTTCCGATACCATATATGGAAATTGATAGATTCGATCCGCAAGATTTCACTTTAGAAGATGTGGAATTGGAAATTATAGATAAATGGATTATTTCTCGTTTGCAGACAGTTAAAAAAGTTGTAAAGGCGGGATGGGAATCGTATAGACAAGATCAAGGTTTAAACGAAATTCTTAATCTTATCGTAGAGGACATATCCAGATATTATATTAAAATTGTTCGAGAGAGGATGTGGACAGATGCAGATACAAATAGCAAAAGTGCGGCATATGTAACACTTCATCATGTGTTGTTAGAAGCCATGATATTACTTGCTCCATTTGCTCCGTTTATAGCAGAAGATATCTATCAAAATTTAACTAAAGGAGGGGAGAAACTGACAGTACATATGTGCGATTTCCCGACAGTAGATCCTCAGTTTTTAGACGAAGATTTAGAGGAAGAGATGGAGGTAATAAGAACGCTAGAGGAGTCAATAGCTCATGCTCGCCAAATGGCGGGGAGAAAACTACGTTGGCCAGTTTGTGGGGTGGAGATAAGAGCAACAAATGATAAAATTGGTGAGATTATAGAAAAACATAAATTATTGTTATCAGAGCGGGTGAATGCGCAAGAAATCAAATTAATACGGTCGGAGGGACAAGATTTTGATGTCAAATATTCAGCCATAGGACATATGAACGTGATTGGCCCAACATATGGTAAATTAACGGGAGAAATCATTACAATTCTGAATGAAGTTGAATTAGAATCCCCAGATATAGGAGAGCTATCTAAAATACTGAGTGAGAGTTTGAACAAAGAAGTTTTAATTACCGAAGAAATGCTTGAGTTTAGAGAAATATTCCCCGAAAATGTTGCCAGATCTACATGTGAATTTGGGGTTATATACATAGACACTACTTTAACGGAAGAGATAGAATCGGAAGGATATACCAGAGAGATAATTAGGAGGATACAAGAGATGAGGAAAGAACAAGAGTTAGTAGTTGATCAAGAAATTTCAGTTACAATTTCGATTGCTAATGAAAGGGTTCTGAAATTAATAATGTTGCACGAAGAGTTGATAAAACAAGAAGTTAGAGCGACTGAAATAACAGATAAGAAAGAAATGGATATGAAAGAATGGATTGTCGAAGGAATCCCCGTAGAAATAAAAATTAAATAGAAATAAAAGAATGGGACTGCCCAGATTTGAACTGGGGACCTCCACCATGTCAAGGTGGCGACGCAATATAGGTCGACTCTGGTGGGGGGTTGGTTCCACTGGAGTATCTATAATAAAAATAGCCATAGATTCGCACCTTACTCTAGTAAAGAAAGGGCCTACTGTAGGACTATGGCAATCTCTTTAGATTCTCTCGTGTAATATATATGTTTAATGCGGTCGGTCGGTCGCCTAAATCCGCATGATAAAAATGACCATGGCCCATAGCTATCTACACTGTAGGGTCATGGTCAACCCCATTAGGTGCTTGTGTATAATATAATTATATAATGGGGTGGGGATAAAATTTTAATTACTGTTGCATCCCATAGAGTCTATATATTATGAAAAAATCTCACCTTCTTGTCATCGTAGCGGCACTTTGTCTCATCATTTCGGGGTGTTCAGGTGGGGCGGTAGAAGATATTTCTCCAGTATATTTCCCAGATACTCCTACTCCTACTCCCACACCTACCCCTACTCCTACTCC
>CAWVSQ010000036.1:0-6797 GCA_963933005.1 uncultured euryarchaeote | reverse complement strand
ACTCACCTCTTTCTCTTCTTCAGGTTCACTCACCTCTTTCTCTTCTTCAGGTTCACTCACCTCTTTCTCTTCTTCAGGTTCACTCACCTCTTTCTCTTCTTCAGGTTCACTCACCTCTTTCTCTTCTTCAGGTTCAATTTTTTCCGGTTCAATCACCACTGCTTCTTCTTCATGTCCATCGATTTCTCTATTTTCTATACTTTCTATTTTTTCTGTCGCCGGTTCCATTTGTAGTTTCACCTTCTATTCACTTACACTACTCCTAAAATCTGCATAAAATTAGCTAACTAAATAGCTTTTACTCTGATAATGATCAATTTGCTTTTCTATTCGTAATGAAGTACTCTAACGAGTGGGCTACTTGTCCCATGGATTTAATAGTTTCGAGAGAAAAATCATCATTACTATATCCTTTATATTCTAAACTATTATTGTATCTTATTGTGCAACACACCGAGAATTTAGTAGCTTATGGGGATGTAAATGTCACCGCAAATCATTCTTCCACCCTTGAAATCACCACCGATGCTTATCTAACTCTCTCTGGAGATTGTATAGTTGGTATCTCTTCCAACCGATCCCCTTCTGATTTTTCTAACGATTTTATTACCGCTTGTCAAAATAAAAACGCAAAAATCATTGCCAAACTGTCTGTTGGCCCCTATGAACAACACATAGTCGGACATGGTCACCCCGATCTAACATTCAAGAGTACCCATTCTGCCGTTATTCGGACAAGTGATTATGTCGATGATAGAACTATCATGATAAAATCAGATACTGCAGCAACAAACTTGGATAGAGATATCATTCGCATTTTACAAAATAAAAATAAAGTTCATTTCCACCTAACTGTACTATAGAACCAATTCCTTATGGTTCTTGAACCCAATCTGTTTTTTCATGATAACTCCATCTGACCTCAGCGTAGCAATAGTTGATGGTTATGTGGACGAGCCTGCCCATTTTGGAGTTCCACCTTACATTTCTACATATCCTCGGTACACGGCCGGTGCGTTAGTCGATGCTGGGGTACCTTCTCGTAATATAACTTATCACACCATTGACGCACTTCGGCAAGAACATCACCGTTGGAATGATATTGAGAATTCAGATCTATTAATTTACATCGGAGGCATGACCGTCCCTGGAAAATATGTGGGCGGGACACCTGCCGAACCAGATGAAGTCAAAAAAATATCCTGGACTGCAAAAGGAGTATCTCTTCTTGGAGGTCCTATCAAATTCGGAGTTGGAGTTAAAAATGAGGGGGCTAGTAATATGCGAAGAGATGCACTCGATTACACTTTTGTTGCAAAAGGAGATGTAGAAGCTGCAGCTTATGATTTAATTCATCAAAATCTTGACGGATTCTCTGATAGGATGCGCGATAATAACGAAATTCAAAAATGGGCTTCAAAAGGTTCTTTTATAGTTAAACAGCATCCTAACTACCCTCGCCACCTAATCTGTGAAATTGAAACTTCCCGCGGGTGTCCTTATCGATGTTCCTTCTGCACCGAACCACTATATGGCTCCAAACCCACTTTTAGATCTGTTGACTCCATATTACAAGAAATATCTGAACTGTATAATTCTGGAATTCGACATTTTCGTATAGGTCGCCAAGCGGATATCCTAGCCTATGGTGGGGATGGTAAGTGTCCCAATCCCTCTGATCTATACGATCTTTACTCTGGTATTCATAAAGTTGCACCCTCTCTTGAGACTCTCCACTTAGATAATATGAATCCAATTACTATCGCAAATTGGCCTTCAGAATCCGCAGAATGTTTGCGCATCATTTCCAAATTTAACACACCTGGTGACACCGCGGCGTTCGGTCTAGAATCTGCAGATCCCATGGTCTACGAAGAAAACAATCTCAATGTCACTGCAGAAGAGTGCTTTGTAGCAATAGAATCTGTCAACAAGGAATCTGGGTGGCGACCAACTAAAGATTCATTGCCAAAATTACTCCCCGGAATTAACTTTGTACATGGACTCAAAGGAGAGACAAAAGAAACTTTTGAACTCAATAAAAAATTCCTTAGAAGAGTTTTAGATTCTGGACTTTTAGTTCGTAGAGTTAATATACGCCAAGTTATGGCCTTCCCTGGAACTCCCATGTCCACTACCGGTGCATCTATCGCAATGGATCATAAGAAGCTCTTTCGAAAATATAAAGACGAAGTCCGTCTCAATTTCGATAATTTGATGATCCAAAAAGTCGCCCCCGTAGGTACTATGTTGCCCAGCGTTCATCTAGAGTACTGGAGTGGTGGGTACACTTTTGGGAGGCAACTTGGCACTTATCCTCTTCTCGTAGGTTTCCCTGGAAAAATCCAACTTGGCACTATTCTTGACGCCATTATAGTTAATCATGGACAACGATCTGTTACTGCACTTCCACTTGGACTAGATCTCAATTCAGCAACCTTTTTTGAATTATTAGCAATCCCGGGGGTGGGGAAGAAAAGAGCACAAACTTTGATTTCAAACCGCCCTTATAGGTCCCTCGAAGTAGCATCCAATTTGGTTGAAACGGATCTATCAAAGTTCGTTACTATTCACCCATAGCGAACGAATTTTATTGTCCATTGTCTCCAACTATCTATTCTATTCCAATACGTCCTCAACAACGTTTGCTATAGCAAAATTTGATTTGACCTCGATGATCTCTATCTTCACCTGTTCACCCACCTTTGATCCAGGAACTATAATGACATACCCCCTCTCAGAACGTGCTATTCCGTCCCCCTGCTTTCCTAGACTTTCAATTTCTACATACCGTATTTCTCCCATCTCGACTGGCGGTTGAGGGTAATTGGGCACTACCTCAGATTCCCTTTGAACTCCCAATTCGAACTCTTCTCCTTGCCTAACTAGTGCAATTCTATATATCTCTCCCCCCTCCAAATTTTGATTCTCAATTTCTTCATTTGGAATCCTAATAATATGGTCTCCATCTATCTTTTCAATACCTGCATTAAACAAACACAAAACTTGATCTAAATTTATCATACCGATATCCTCAACTGACCTGAGTTGCACTCCAACTTAATAGTCCTGTCGATATATCTATATAATTTTCCCATTTCTATCCTTTGTACCCTCCGAATCATGGACAATTATTCCATCTTTTTTAGTTTCTGAATTTCTATATTTCTCTACAACATTCATTGATTCTTTTATTTCACGTATGGTTCTTTCTTTTAGAACCTCTGCCAATCTCATCGCCTCTTCGTATTCTATTTCTCTTCCAATCCCTTCGCATTCATGCACGACTATATCTCCCACTTTTTCTACAACCTCTCCTTTAGGTTTGCTACTCCCTCCCAAATCCACACTAAATGGATAAGTCTCACAAATTAAAGGCTTGAACCCATATATTCCGCATGTCCCTTCTCCATCCATTTCCCTATAGAATGAACAATTTCCACACCCATTCACTTGCAAAGCCCATTCGAACGTTTCCCCAACCAAATCCCCGTTCTCATTTTCTACAATTCCAAAAGGCATCGGCCGAGCAACATCTCTCCATTCCATTTTCTCAACCTTTTGCACTTTCCTAATTTCGTCTGGAAATATTGTTGCTATATGTTCCCCCTCCTCACCTTTGCAACAAGCCCCACATTTGGTACACTCAAAACCAATCTCCACAATAGTATCTGCTAATTCTTTCACATCTAACATGTGCGCAGCTACCAATTCTTCTTCCAATTTCACATCTAACATTTGTAATGCATTTGTTAAAATCCATCGAAGAAAAACTAACTTAACCCTCATCGTTTTATTCAATTACACCTTATATTCTAAATGTAAATGAAAGGCAAACACTGGTATCAAGAAGATCTAATCGCCACTCAGTATGATGCCAAGCGCTTCTCAAAAGGGGGTAGTTTGATAGATCCTCATGAGAAACAAATAGTAACTAATTTTTTAGATTCCATTGATGGGAAAACAGTTCTAGATATGGCATGTGGGACTGCAAGGTTTAGCCTAATGTTGGCGGATTTCGGAGCCGATGTTGTTGCACTTGACATCTCCAAGTCTATGATCGACATTGGGAAAAATAAAGCCGATATGTCACCTCATTCTGGAGATTTAACTTTTTTCCATGCAGATGCAGGAAATTTGCCATTTGACGATTCTTCTTTTGATATAGTATTGGCCATGCGATTCTTCCATTTGACCCCCATACCAATGTATTTCTTTTTAGAAATGCACCGCGTTGCACGTGAAAAAATAATCTTTGATACTTTCAACAAATACAGCGCGCGATCTTTCTATAATTGGCTATTGCCCATGGGATCTACACTTCATTCTAGATATTATATATCCCAACTGTTGTCTTCCATAGATGCCACGATTGAAAATTCCCATAATGATTTTATTTTTCCGTACGGAGTCTACCGAAATCTTCCAACTTTCATAGCAAAACCCATTCTATCTATCGATTCATCAGTTGCCTCTACTTCCTTAGGACAACACATTTCAACTGTATCTTATTGGTCTATATCCCTTTGATCCCTGTCGATTCAAGTCCGTTAAATTAATATAGACTTGCTAACCTCCACTTAGTAATTACTATGGCATACAATCAGCCTTACATTATACTAGGTGACAGTACTAAACGCACACAAGGTCGGGATGCACAATCTATGAATATCGCTGCTGGAAAAGCAGTCGCAGAAGCAGTCAGAACTACATTGGGCCCTCGGGGGATGGACAAGATGCTGGTAACTTCATCTGGCGATGTAGTCATAACAAATGACGGCGCCACTATCTTGAAACAAATGGACATCGAGCATCCTGCTGCCCAAATGATAGTAGAGGTATCCGAATCTCAAGAAGAAGAGGTGGGGGACGGTACTACAACTGCAGCAGTCATAGCTGGCCAATTACTAGCCAAAGCCGAGAAACTCCTAGAAGATGATGTCCACCCAACAACTATTGTGGAAGGATATTCTGAGGCAAATCAAATTGCACAAGAAGCCATCACGTCTCATATACTGGACGAAACTCTGGATGATGTCACTCTCCAAAAAGTCGCCACAACTAGTATGACCGGAAAAGGAACTGGGGACGTTTCCCCTGAGGAACTATCTAAAATCATTGTCGATGCCGTAAAACACGTCACCAAATCCGGAAAAGTCAGTCGAGATGATATCCATCTCCAAACTCGCGTAGGTGCTTCTTCTAGCGCAACTGAGCTAGTGAAAGGATTCATATTAGAGTCTGAAAGAGCACACGAACACATGCCCAAATCCATTTCTAAGGGAAAAGTTCTAATTCTGGACATGGATCTTGAAATCCGAGACCCAGAAGTCGATGCAGAATTCACAATCACTAGTGTTGACCAACTAACCGCCGCTTTCGAGGCCGAGGAGGCCGAACTTCGTGGTTATGCAGATGCAATTTCCAAAGCTGGAGTGAATGTTGTATTTTGCACTGAAGACATAGATGATCGGGTTGCAGGATTTTTATCTGATAAAGACATTCTCGCCTTTGAAGATGTAAACAGCGACGATGCAAAAGCCCTCTCCCGTGCGACTGGTGCAATGCGGGTTGCAACCTTGCACAATCTTTCAGATGAAGATTTGGGCCAAGTAGAATCTATTGAAATTCAAAAATTCAACGACGATGAATTAACCTTTGTCGAAGCAGGATCAAAAGCGGAGGCAGTCACCGTTTTCCTACGTGGCGGAACTGCACATATTGTAGACGAACTAGAGCGTGCTGTTGGCGACGGATTAGATGTAGTCACTGCAGCAGTGGAATCTGGTGAAGTTGTCCCCGGAGCTGGTGTAGTTGAGATAGGAATTGCTAGCCGAGTTCGAAGTCTAGCAGCCTCCATTGAAGGCAGGAAACAATTGGCAGTAGAAGCATTCGCAGATGCTGTAGAAGTAATCCCCAGAACCCTAGCAGAAAATGCAGGCCTCGACCAGATAGATACACTTGTAGACCTTCGGGCTGCAAATGATTCTGGACGTGCAGGAATAATTGCTAAAGGGGAATCCGGAGTACTAGACGATCCTGTAACCCATGGGATTCTGGACCCTGCTGCAGTAAAGAGAGAAGCAATCGACAGTGCCACCGAAGCAGCAACTATGATCCTTAGAATAGACGACGTTATCGCTGCTAGTTAAATTTCATCTTTCCGAATCACTTTCATTGATTCTTTGAATCCTCTCAATCCCTCCAATCTCTTCTATTATTCTTTTCACCGGAATTGGAACTAGCGTTTGCCAATCCTCCCCGTTTTCCATTCTCCTTCTCACTTCTGCCCCCTCTAATACATCCCGATCAAACATAGGCACTTGTCGAATTTCTTTTCCAGCTTCCTTGAATAACTGAATGACGAGCGGATTATTGGAATACGCCACATCAAACCTCGGACTTATACTCTCAACATGACTCACCCAAATAGAATTTCGTTTCAAATCTTCTATTTGTACTACATACGATGGAATATCAAATTCCTCAATCGCTCTTGTAACCATCAAAACCCTCTCCCCCGCAGTGAATGGATTTTTCCTCGTATGCGAATCTCCGGCACTTCCTATTCCTAGAACCATCTCGTCCACTTCTCCCGAAATTTTTTCTACCATTTTATGGTGGCCATTGTGATAGGGCTGAAAACGTCCAATATATATCCCCCTAACCATACCCTATTGATCGTTTGCATCTGTAATAACCATGCCGCGTATGGTTCGAAATTTATGCACTATATTTCTTATCTTTCTACAAAAAGTATATCAATCCTCTTAACCCCTATATCACTACCACGTTTA
>CAWVSQ010000035.1:0-6875 GCA_963933005.1 uncultured euryarchaeote | reverse complement strand
AAATTTTGGTTCCGGCATTTGATCATAAACACGTCGCATTCTAGGTGCAAATTTGGAAACAATTGTACCGGGTACAATCATGAGATCTGCCTGTCTAGGAGAGGCCCGGGGGACGCCTGCCCCGAAACGGTCTAAATCGTGTTTCACTGCGAATGTGTGCATCATTTCAATACTGCAGCATGCGATTCCAAATTGGAGAAGGAAAAGAGAAGATCCGCGTACCCAATCCATAAAAGCATCGAATTTTGTTAGAATGAAAGGGGAAGAACCAAATGCTTCTCGTAAACGTGAATTGAGGCGTGGGTCGGCGCTCATGGTGACACCTTAGTTTCTGAGATAGTTTCAGAAACCACCCATTTGATAGCCCCGGTACTCCAGGCCCAAATGAGACCTACGAAAAGAACCGCTATGAAAATTAACATGGGTACAAGGGCCCAAAATAGATCATATGCAGCTACATCTCTATATATGAGAGCCCAGGGAAAAATAAAGATAGTTTCTATGTCAAACACTACAAACAATAGAGCGACCATATAATATTGGATGTCAAATCTGAAGTGAGTAGAACGGGTGGGGATTTCACCAGATTCGTACGCCGCTCTTTTTCCAGCGATGGGGACCGTTGGGCGGAGGAGAGAAGAAATGAGGACCATCCCAAGTGGGATGAGCAATGCCACAAATGCCAGCATACCAATAGCAAACCAAGGATTCATGAGGAGATACTTAACGTTTATCGGATTTGAGCCCGTATAAGTGTTAATTTTTGAATTGCAAATGCGGATTCGGTAGGATTAGAAAAAGCTGTTAATTTTCAGAAGTGGCATAGTCTTGATGAATGAAGAAAACTATGTCAACATTGAACTGGCGAATTTCATGTTCTATTTGTCGATATTCTGACAAAAACGGTTGTATTTCTTCTACTTCGTTTGAGCGCGCTATGATGACGGGTGGGTTTTGATCTTCTAAAATGGCTTCGAACAATAATATGTCTGCAGTGCTATCTATAGTGGAACCATATGACTCGAGATACCAGGGGATGGGGAGTCGGTTGTACCACTCACCATCTCTGAGAGGAAGAAGATATGCGTCTTCTTCGTTTTCGACTAAAAAGTAATCACCATAATAGAGTACATCCAAATCTGAGTGGGAAACTGAAGCTAGGTGGATAGCTTGAAGAGTGTCTTGCATATTAGCATCTGGTTGTGCATATTGAACAATAAAATTGGATTCGTCGTATGAGTTGATATGGCTTGTCGAAATGGATATCCCGACGGTTCCAAGAGATATCAATAGTAATAAAATAATAGCGAGACTTGCTCCGATTTTATCATTTGAGGAGAAAGATTCAGATGCCCAATCGTAGATAATTGCAGCCCCAACTGCTGCAGGAATGGTAAAGGGCACAATAGTGTGAACGACGGCCCAGGAAGAGCTGATATCTAGAGAAAGTGGATAGATGAACAAACTAAGTATGCCCCAATAGAATCCTAGTGCAACTATGTTTCGAGGATGCTTCCCCCCATAACGATCAGAAAGGAATCCTATGAAAGATAGTAGAACTAAGGCGCCTGATGCATTCAAGAGAGAGAGGAGATAATTTTTCATAAAAGGCAAGTATGCATGATCTGTCGAAGGCCCAAGGATCCACTCTGCGACTAGATTGGAAGCAGAGTCTAGAAGGGCTACTGAAAGGACACTTGGTAAAATCAAAGGGTTCGAAAAGATGTGATCGATGCCGATGCCACCAAGAGGTCCGGTCCGGGGAGCATAAAATAAAAATAAAATGAAAATGAATTCAAAAGTAGCTATGAATAGATGTTTCCTCCAATACCAAATTGATTCGGATAGCTGGGAAATAGTTTGAGTTATAGTAACAGTCCAACCGGGTTTTTTATCACGGATTAGGAATAGTTTGTGATCAAAGAGTAAGAAGATACAAGCGAATAATATTAAGACATACACAAGGGCATTTTCCTTGGCCGTAAATGCGAGGGCTAGAAATGCACTTGCATAATAGAGATACTGAGATTTATGAGTGGAAAGGAATCTTAGACAGTAGCCTACAAAAATGAAAATGAATGCTGCCACTATTACATCATTTCGCATGAATCGTGAATAATAAAGAAGCAAAGGGTCCAGAGCGAGAAAGAGGGATAATGCTATTAATTCGCGATTATTTAAATGGTCACGGTAAAGCCAAACTGCAAGTGGTAATAGGCCCCCTATTATTGCCACTGAAATTCGGGCAGTGAAATCATTTGCCCCAGCGAAATCAAAGATATAATAATTTATTTGAGGTAAAAATGGACCATGGACGATTGGCCTGTATTGCCATATTCCAGTATCTACGTAACGAAGAATATCATAACCTACCCTTCCTTCGTCCCAATGGGCAACTCTAGATCCAAGATTTATTATTCGAAATAAGAGAGACACAAATGAGATACAAACTATAGCGAGCAAGGTATGGTCGGTTTTAGACAAGAAAGTGCTAAATCGAGAGTTCATTAATTGATAAAATAGGTCTACAAACTACAACCTTTCCATCTATCGTCAGATCTATTAGTCAATCGAGCATTGGACAAATTATGGTAGTAATAGGAATAGTAGTGGCAGAGTTTAATAGACCAATTACAGAACGTATGGAAGAGGTGGCAAAACAAATTGCAAAAGATCGTGGTGCTACGGTGATAGACACCATTTATGTGCCGGGGATATATGACTCTCCGATTGCTGCGGATAGACTAGCACGGAGAGAAGATGTTGATGCAGTGGTAGTTATTGGTGCAATAATATCGGGGGAGACAGATCATGAACATGTAATTGCCCATGCGACAGCACAGGGGTTAATAAAAATTAGCTTGGATAGAGACAAACCGGTGACGCTAGGGATAACAGGACCGGGGATGGATCCAAAACAAGCCATGGATAGAATTGAAAATGGGGGCCATGCTATGGAGAGTGCAATAAAGATGGTTGAAAGAATATCATGAGATTTGCTCAAAGGGTTGAAGGGATACAGCCTAGCGCAACAGTTGCGGTTGGAAACAAAGCGGCTATGCTTAGGCAAAATGGGATAGACATAATTGACTTAAGTGTAGGGGAACCAGATTTTAAAACACCTGAAAATATAGTCAAAGTGGCAAAAAAATCGTTGGACTCGGGAGATCATGGATACACTTCGTCAAAGGGCATTTTAGAACTAAGAAATGCAATCTCCAAATATTTTAGTAGTAAATGCGGATTGGAGTATGGATCGGACGAGATAATTGTCACTCCTGGTGCTAAACAGGCATTATTCGAAGCGATAATGACGATTATAGATGAGGGGGACGAAGCGATAGTTCTCACTCCTGCATGGGTATCATATGAACCCATCATTTCAATGGCAGGGGGTAAAATAACTAGAGTTGATCTGGAACCTTACGGGTTTCAATTGGCACCTGCCATGAGTAAACTAAAAGAAACAATTTCTTCAAAGACAAAATTGATAGTTATAAACTCTCCGTCAAATCCGACTGGTGCCGTATATTCTCGAGAAGCACTTGAGGGAGTGAGAGATTTGGTAGTGGACAATGATGTGATGGTAATTTCAGATGAGATTTACAAAGAGATCACATACATTTCAGAATATACTAGCATAGGATCGATAGAAGGTATGAGAGACAGGACGGTGACGGTGAATGGTTTTTCCAAGGCATATGCGATGACTGGGTGGCGTTTGGGGTATATGGGCGCACCTGCGAATCTCATAAAACAGGCTGCAAAAGTCCATTCACATACTGTTACTTGTGCGACGAATATGGTCCAACACGCAGGTATAGAAGCCCTATTAAATACAGATAAATCGGTGGAAAAAATGGTGAGTTCTTTTAAGGAACGACGGGATTTGATTTTACAACTCTTGTCGAAAAATGGGATAGATATTTTAACTCCGGATGGGGCTTTTTATGTCATGATTCCGGTTGGAGAAAACGGAATAGAATGGTGCGAAAGGGCAATTGAAGAGGCCCATGTTGCGATGGTCCCAGGAGAAGCGTTTGGGGCTCCAAAATATGCACGGATTTCCTATGCTAATTCAGTAGAGAATATAGAAGAAAGTATTGAAAGACTTTGTTCCAATGGGTTGATTTGAGTTACAAGAAATTAAAGTGAAAGGAACAATAATCATGTAAGTGTAGAAACCAACCATTATCAAGGAGTATGGCAAAGTGGACATAATGGTTAATATGGAGAAAGGAAGGGGTTCGGAAATTGTTTATAAACTTAGGCAAGATAGTGGTTTTGAAGAGTTAGAAGTGGGGGGATATTACCACGCTAGAGTTGATCGTTTGGTTAAGTATGGAATGTTTGTTCGCTTATCTAGACGTATTTCAGGATTGGTTCACGAATCTATTTTTGATAAAGAATATAGAGAGGGAGAAGAGTTAATTGTTCAATTGAGCGAAATTAGAGAAAATGGGGATTTGAGTTTTTCTCCAGCCAAACTATACGAATATAGAACTCAGATTCTTGGGGAAAGTGAAATAATAGATATAGAACAACTGAAAAATCACATTGGAAAAACTATTCGGATAAGAGGAATTGTAGCCCAGATAAAACAGACCATGGGACCTATTACATATAATGTTACAGACGGGACAGGCGTTGTCCGATGTGTTGAACTAAGGCAAGTGGATGGGAAAATTTCAAATGATACAAATGTGGGAGGTGGGGTTCAGATAATAGGGATAGTTAGAGATGGAAAATATGGAAGGCAGTTAGAAATTGATCACATGGAAATAGTAGAAGGTGAAATGCTGGGAAAAATTGTAGAAAAGTATGAAGAGAATATTTCTGGAAAAATAAATTTGGAAGGGTTGAAATTTTTAGTAGATTGGCCTGCTCTTTTAAAACTAAGAGGTCGAATAGAATCTAGTGTGGAAATACTCATTCGGGCTGTTTTTTCAGGGCGCCCCATAATAATTCGTCATCACGCCGATGTAGATGGTATTTGTGCAGGTCTACCCATTGAAAAATCTCTAAAAAGTCTTGTGAAACATGTGTATGGTGATGAAAGGTCTCAACACAATTTAGTTAAAAGATTGGCAAGTCGGGCACCATATTATGATATGGAAGATGCAGTGCATGATTTGAATACCGCTTTGTTGTCTAGAGAGGGACATGGGCAGATGTTGCCATTATTATTATTAATTGATAATGGAAGTACAAAAGAAGACATTCCCGCATATGAATATCTCAATAATTACGACATCCCCATCATGGTTGTGGATCACCATTATCCAAATGAAGATGAAGTCGGGCCATATTTGGTAGAACATATTAATCCATATCTAGTTGGAGAAGATTATCGAATAACGACAGGAATGATATGTGCAGAGATTGCCAGAATGATTGATCCAGATTCCATGGTTAAATTTGGGCAATTGCCTGCCATTTCAGGAGTAGCAGATCGGTCGTCTGCAGGTGCGATGGCAGATTATCTTTTAGTGGCCCAAGAGTTAGGATTTGAACAGGCAGATCTGCACAGAATATGTGAATCTCTAGATTATGTAATGTATGTCCTAAAGCGTAATAATGGAGAAGGATTGGTTGAAGACATACTAGGGGTTGTGGAAGGAAATCAATTCAAAAAGGTAACCGAATTCCTATCTCAATTAGCGAAGAAGAATATGAAACGTCAGATGGAAACTTCACTTAGACACACTCTCTCTGATCAATTAGAAACAGGGGTCCAATTTAATCGAGTGGAAATCGAGAGGGGTGCATATAGGTATACATATCCAGCCCCGGGGAAAACGACAAGTTCCATCCATGATTATTTTGTTGATAGAGTGGGTGGGCCCATGATTACTATTGGATATGGACCAGATTTTGCAATCATGCGGAGTGATGGTGTGGATCTAAACATACCACAGATGATAGAAGAGATTAAAGTTGAGATTCCAGAAGCGGGAGTGAGTGGTGGAGGACACCTAGTGGTTGGGTCAATGAAATTCATACCAGGAGATAGCGCGATAGTGAGAAAAGTATTGGAAAGAAAAATTGCAGAGACACCAACAAAAATTAAATGAAAATAAGAGACAATAGTGGGTTTTTTATTGATGGGAAATATAGGCTATAACGATGGTAGAATATGACGTTGTAATTGCATTGGTGGGATACATAGTGGGGGCTTTTGGCGGCCTTTTAATTTTTATAGAGTTATTCCAAGTACCAAGTTATGTGAGATACAAACCAAAGTTGAATCGATATGATGTTGAAATTAAACCAACTGAAGTTCAACAATATACATTGGCAGGAAGGGCGGGGGCATTGATGATTGCAATAGCGTTTTCTTTAGAATTTATTGCTATACTAATATAAATCAGGATAAAGAACCGAGGAGTTCGGATGCTTTTATGGCTTCAGATTGTACCAAGTAATCTGAGTCATCGGAGTAAGACTTTGCAGCCTCAAGTGCCCGGGAAGTGCGTATTTGTACGAGAGCCCATATGGCACTATAGCGGGCGAAATTAGAAGTGTCGTTTGAGATCACCAATGACAAGGGTCCTATAGCACGTGTGTCTCCGATCATGCCAAGTGAGCGGGCAGCATTACTTCGGATTTGTTCATTTTCAGAAGTTAATTTATTTGCAATTGATTGAGTTGCAAGGGGAGATCCAATCTCACCAAGAGCGCGTAAGGTTACGAGTTGTAATTGCGGATCTGAATCGTTGTCGACATAAGATAAGATTGAATCCACGGCTTTTTCAGAACCGATCTTTCCTAAAACTTCTATTGCAGATTTATCACGTCGGGAGGCGCGATCGATCATAGGATCTATCGCAGACACATCTCCCATACGTTTGAGAGCACTGAAACAATATTGTTGC